>JAIRTY010000305.1 GCA_031254715.1 Nocardiopsaceae bacterium
CATCATCCTCCGTCAGCGGGGCGCCATCATCGCCGCTGCGGACAGGCGCGGGCCCGTCACTGGAAGGGCGGGGGGCGGGCATGCCAGCAGAGCCGCGGGCAGAGGTCGTCATCGATCGCCCCGTCCGTGTCGCTCCGGCGCCGGTCGCCCTTGCACGCCGGAAGACTCGCTGCCGCCGACGTCCCGGGCTGTCATACCCTGGTTCTCCGCCGCGAAGCGCACGCGGGCAGATTCACGTCGGGGAGGCCTCGTGCAGCCAGTTTCTGAACACGGCCCCACGGTAGCGAGCGCCACCGACAGAACCGGCGCGGCCACCGAGGTGGACATCATCGTCATCGGCATGGGGCCGGGCGGCGAGTACGCGGCCGGCCGGCTGGCCGAGGCGGGCCTGGCCGTGGCCGGCGTGGAATCGCAGCTCGTCGGCGGCGAGTGCCCGTACTGGGGCTGCGTCCCCTCCAAGATGATGATCCGCGCCGCTGACCTGCTGACGGAGGGCCGCCGGATCCCCGGCATGGCCGGCGCCTCCCTGGTCGACCCGGACTGGGCCCCGGTGGCCGGCCGCATCCGCAGCGAGGCCACCGACAACTGGGACGACACTGTCGCGGCCGACCGGTTCACCGGCAAGGGCGGGCTGCTCGTCCGGGGCCAGGGCCGGATCACCGGCCCGGGTGAGGTCACCGTGACCCCGGCTGGCCGCGGGCCAGGCGGGGGCGGCGGCCCCGCCGGGCCTGGCGCCGGTGACCGGGAGCAGGTACTGCGGGCGCGGCGGGGGATCGTCATCGCGACCGGGTCCCGGCCCGCCGTGCCCCCGATCCCGGGGCTGGCCGGTACCCCGTACTGGACCAATCACGAGGCGATCGAGGCCGAGCAGGTGCCAGGGTCGCTGCTGGTGCTCGGCGGCGGCGCGGTCGGTGTGGAACTGGCCCAGGTGTTTCACCGGTTCGGGGCCGCGGTGACGGTGGCGGAGGCGGCGGGCCGGCTCGTGCCGCTGGAGGAGCCGGAAGCAGGCGCACTGCTGACCCGGGTGTTCGAGGCCGAGGGCATCGGGGTCCGCACCGGCCAGGCCGCGGCGGGCGCGGCGCACGACGGGAAACAGTTCACGGTCAGCCTCGCTGACGGGACCAGGCTGACCGCCGAGGCGCTGCTGGTGGCCACCGGGCGGCGGAGCGACCTGGCAGCGATCGGCGCCGGCGCCGCCGGGATCGACGAGAGCCGGCCCGCGATCGGAGTGGACGAGCGGTGCCGGGCCGCGCCGGGGGTCTGGGCGCTGGGCGACATCACCGGCAAGGGGGCGTTCACCCACATGTCCATGTACCAGGCGGGCATCGTGGTGGCCGACATCCTGGGCGAGCCGATCTCAGCCGCCGAGTATCACGCGGTGCCCCGGGTGACCTTCACCGACCCGGAGATCGGGGCGGTGGGACTGACCGAGGCGCAGGCCAGGGAGCAGGGCCTGGCGGTCCGCACCGGCTCGGCCCAGGTGCCGGCCTCCGCCCGCGGCTGGATCCACAAGGCCGGCAACGACGGCCTGATCAAGCTGGTCGCCGACACCGGCCGGGGCGTCCTGGCGGGTGCCACGTCGGCCGGCCCGTGGGGCGGCGAGGTGCTGAGCGCGCTGGCGGTGGCCGTCCACGCGCGGGTGCCGGTGCGGCGCCTGCGCGAAATGATCTACGCCTACCCCACCTTCCACCGGGCGATCGAGGCGGCCCTCGCCGACCTCGGCGACAGGTAGCTGAGGCAGGATCAGGCTCATGGCTACCCATGTCGCGCTGCTGCGCGGGATCAACGTCGGCGGCAGCAACAAGGTCCCCATGGCCGAGCTGCGGCGGGTCGTGGCGGCGCTCGGCCACCAGGACGTGGCCACCTACATCCAGAGCGGGAACGTGCTGTTCAGCACGCAGTCGCCGGACACCGCCGCGCTCGCCAGCGATCTTGAGCAGGCCATCGAGCGGGCGTTCGGGATCCGCGCCGCGGTGATCGTGGTCTCCCGCGCCGAGCTCGCGCAGGTGATCAGCGACAACCCGTACCCGGACGAGCCGGACCCGAAGGCACTGCACGCGGTGTTCCTGGCCGCCGAGCCATCGGCGCAGCGGCAGGAGGCCGTCGCGGCGGCGCAGCGGGCGGCCGCGACCGCAGGCAGCCGGGATACGGCGACGCACGTGGGCAAGGTGCTGTACCTGCATACGCCGGACGGTTACGGCCGGAGCGAGCTGGCCGCGCGGCTGGCCCGCAGCAGCGGCCGGCTCCCGCCGGGCCAGGCGGGCACGGCCCGCAACTGGGCCACCGTCACCAAGCTGCTCGCCCTCTCCGGTGGCTGACCGCCGTCCGGGACCGGCCCGCACCCGTCCGGGACCGGCCCGCGCCCCGTCCGCCCCGAGCCGCCCCCCGCCCCGGCGGCATCGACATCCTGCTATAGTGACCCTAAATTTAGTGCTACACTATATTTAGACCAGCGACGGAGACCACGTGCCGGGAAGGGCCGATGACAGCGCCGCATGACGACCGTGACCTGCTGCGCCGTCATGACGGCTGGCTGGCGATCCAGGCGCTGGCGGAGCGGATGGAAGCCGCGCTGGCCGGGCTCCGCGACAGCCGCGATCCGCGCCGCTTCTTCCACGCGACCTACCTGCATACGACCAGGGCCGTAGCCGCGGAACTGGCGGCGGGCGGGTTCTCCGACCCGGCCTGGGTCGCGCGCTGGGACGTGGCGTTCGCCGGGCTCTACCTGGACGCGCTGGCCAGCTCCCGGCGTGGCGGCCCGGTGCCGGCCCCGTGGGCTGCCGCCTTCGCCGCTGCGGACGACCGGCGCCGCCCGCTGCCGCCGCTGCGGCACGTGCTGCTGGGGATGAATGCCCACATCAACTACGACCTGCCGCAGGCGCTGCTGGCGGTGATCAGCGACGCCGGCTTCGCCGACCCGGCGCTGCTGGCCCGGCGGTCCGGCGACCATCGCCACATCGACCGGGTGCTGTGCGCCCTGATCGACGGTGGCCGGCCGCTGCCAGGGGCCGGGCGGCCCGGCCGGGGCCCCCGGCATGCCCTGGCGGCCGCGGCTGGCAGGGCCGCCAGCAAGCGGTTCCTCACCGAGGCCCGGGGCAAGGTCTGGGCCAACGCCCGCGTCCTCGCCGCCGCCCGCCGCCAGGGCGAGGACACCTACCAGGCGCGGCTCGCCGAGCTGGAACGGCTGGCGGCCGCCCGGGTCGCTCACCTCACCCGCCCGGGGCCGGTGCTGCTGCGGCTCGCCGCCGGTGGCTTCGGGGTCACGCTGCGGCCCGGGCCCTTCCTGGCACCGGCCGCACCTGGGAGCACGACACCGGCAGCCGCAGCGCCCGTG
>JAIRTY010000029.1 GCA_031254715.1 Nocardiopsaceae bacterium
CTTCGGGCGCCGGTCCGCTTCCGGGCGCCGGTCCGCTTCCGGGCGGGGGACCGCTGTGGCCGGCCGGGCCGCCGCGCGGCGGCCCGAAACTGACCTGGCTCACCCCGGCCTGGCTGCAGCCGACGTGGAGGTCGCCGACCGGCGATGCGAGCGAGCCCCAGGCGAGCCGGCTCGGTGCCTGCTCACGGGCAGCACCCGGCGCCGTCCCGCCGGGCTGGCGGTCCTTGGCCACCGTTCCTCCATGATCTTCCGAATCGGCGCGCGCCTGCCTCTCCACGGTAGGCGCCGCCTCGGACATTTCCGGGGCGCGAGCCCGGCGCCGCTGCGACCTACTCGCCGTCCTTCTCGGCCAGCCGGAGGAGCGCCTTGCTGATCGGGCCGGCGGTGAGCTCGACCTGCCACGGGCGGGCGCCGTGCGCGGCCAGGGCAGCACCCACCGCCTCCCCGGCCGGCGGGTCCGGCGGCTGCCACGCCAGCCTGCGCACGGCGTCGGGCTGGAGCAGGTTCTCGGCGGGCAGGGAGTGCTCGTCGGCGAGGGCCGCCACCACCGTCCGCACGGCCGTCAGCCGGTGGGCGGCCACCGGGTCACGTTCCTGCCACCGGTGAGCCGGCGGCGGGCCGTCCGACGGCGGCGGCGCGGCCCCGGGCAGCTCCTCCTCCGGCAGGCCGAGCGCGTGCTCGACCGTGCGCGCCCACTCCGGCAGGTTCCGGCGAGCGCCGCGGCCCCGGAAACCGGGCAGCGACGCCAGCGCATCCCTGGTGCCCGGCAGTGACCGCGCGGCCTCCACGATCGCCGCGTCCGGCAGCACCCGGCTGGGGGACAGGTCCCGGCGCTGGGCGATCTGGTCCCGCGCCTGCCACAGCTCCCTGACCACCGCCAGGCCGCGACGGCTGCGCACCAGGTGGATGCCGGACGTACGGCGCCACGGGTCAGGCCGGGGGCCGGGCGGCTTGAGCGCCAGCACATTGGCGAATTCCTGCCGTGCCCACTCCGCCTTGCCCTGGTCGGCGAGCTGGACCGCGAGCGCGTCCCGCAGCTCGACCAGCACCTCCACGTCGAGCGCGGCATAACGGAGCCATTCCGGGGGCAGCGGGCGGGTGGACCAGTCCACCGCGGCGTGGCCCTTCTCCAGCGTGTACCCCAGCACCGTCTCCACCAGCGTCCCGAGCCCGACCCGGGGGAAGCCGAGCAGCCGCCCCGCCAGCTCGGTGTCGAACAGCCGCCGCGGCCGGTACCCGAGATCGGCCAGGCAGGGCAGGTCCTGGGAGGCGGCGTGCAGTACCACCTCGGCCTCGGCGAGCTGCTCATCGAGGGACGACAGGTCGGGGCAGTGGACCGGGTCGATGATCACGGTCCCCGCTCCCTGCCGCCGCAACTGGACCAGGAAAGCGCGATGCCCGTACCGCCAGCCCGACGCCCGCTCCGCGTCCAGCGCCACCGGGCCTTCTCCCGCCGCCAGCGCGGCCACGGCCGCGGCGAAAGCGCCCGGGGCGGCGACGACGGCGGGCATCCCGTCCCGCGGCTCAAGCAGCGGTACCGGCTCCTGCCGGGGCACCGGCTCGCCCGGTGGCACCGGCCCGCCCCCGGGCACCTGCTCCTGCCCGGGCACCGGCCCGTCCGCGGGCACCTGCTCCTGCCCGGGCACCGGCCCGCCCCCGGGCACCGGCCCGCCCGCGGGCACCTGCTCCTGTCCGGGCACCGGCTGCTCCCGGCCGTCCGTGCCGCTGCTCATGCCCGCCGCCGGGCAGCAGGCGGCGGGAAGGCCGCCACCCCCGCCGCCAGCGGCGGCAGGCCGGATGCCGCGCACAGCGTCTCGCACCAGGCGGCCACATGCCCGGCGAGCCCGGGCCCGGCTGCCGCCTCAGCCCGGGCGGGCGGCTCGGGAATCACCGGGGACCAGGAAGCCCGCAGCTCGAATCCGGTCAGCGGCTGCTCGCCCGCCTTGCCTCCGAAACCCTCGGTCACCACCCTGGTCACGGTGCCGCTGATGGCCTCATAACCGGCGGTGCGGGCATCCAGCGCCTCGATCAGCCAGCTCCACCCGACCTGCCCGAGCAGCGGGTCGGTGGCGATCTCCGGGTCCAGGTCGGCGCGAATATAGACGACCACCCGCAGCGGCCCGCCCCAGCCCGGCTGCCCGGCTGGATCGTAGAGCAGCACGAACCGGCCCGCAGCGGGCTCAGGGTCAGCGTCAGCCGCCGGGCCCGCGGGAAGGTCCTGCTGACCCGGCCGGACCGCCACCGCCAGTGCGGCCGCGTGTGGCGCCAGCCGCCGGGGCGCGGGAATGTCCTCGAAACTCAGCTCCCGGCGCAGCGCGATGGCCTGGTCCCGGCCCATTGCCAGGTCGGCTGCCGCTGCCTGGAAGAAGGCGGCTGCCTCCGCTTCCTGCAATCCCGCAGCCTGGCCGACCTGCCTCATGGATCGAGCGTACGCGTTGCCAGCTGCGGCTCACGCCACTCTGCTGGCCACGGCAGCGATCTGACCAGGCGCGGCGCGGTACAACACGAAGCCCTCCAGCAGTGCGGCGCCGCAGCCGGTGCAGGCCCACTCGGGGCAGGCCCCGTCCGGAGAGTCCGGACAGCTGCCCGGATCCGCGTGGTGCTGCTCGAAGAGCCGGTCAGCGCCGCACTCGGGACAGTGGCGGAACGTCTG
>JAIRTY010000374.1 GCA_031254715.1 Nocardiopsaceae bacterium
ACACCGCCCGGCTCACCGTGCCTGTTGACGGCCATGACATCGAGGGCAGCATGCAGCTTGGGTCACAGGGTGAGCTCGTGCAACTGGACCTGCCCCGCTGGAGCAACCTCACCAGCGACGGCAGCTACGGCTGGGTGCCCTTCCGGGCCCGCTGCCACCAGCAGCGGCGCTTCGGCGGCTACACCATTCCCTCGGCGATCACCGCCACCATGGCAGCCGGGACCAGCCGTGAATTCGAGTTCTTTCACGCCACCGTGCAGCAAGCCCGCTTCCTGCCATGATCGCGAACGGGCTGGTCGGCTGAGCGGGGAAACGGCAGGCGGGGCCGGCTTCTCCGGGCCTAACCGGGAAGCCTGGCGCTGGCCGCTAGCCGGGCGATCACCCGCCAGCCCAGCATGAACAGCGCCAGGAACACCGCGGACACGGCGATAAAGGCCGGCTGGGTGCCCTGCCCGGAGACCACCCGCAGCAATTGCCCGCCCGCGACCGTCGCGGCCCAGACCACCACTCCGGTGGGCAGCACCGCCAGCGGCCGCCGCCAGGCGCGGGCCGCCACCACCCCGATCGCCAGCCCCGCCAGGAACGGCCAGGCCACCGTCGCGATCCCGGCCAGCGTCTCGCCGTCGTGGTGGCTGGCGCGGCCGATCAGCACGAACCCGAGCACCCCGCACACATCGGCGAGAACTCCCAGGACAGGACGCATGCCCTCACCCTAGGCGTCGTACACTGCCTGAGCGCCATGGCCACACTGCTGATCGTCCCCCGCACCGCCGCGGAGCCTGCCCGGTGATCGTCACGCTGACCCTCAATGCCGCCCTTTACGTCCAGTACCGGGCGGAACGGGTTCGCTGGGGGCAACACAACGCGGTCAGGCAGGTGCGGCTGCGGGCGGGCGGCAGGGGACTGGCTGTCGCGCGGATGCTGCACTCGTTCGGCCATGAGGTGATGGCGGCTGGCCTGGCGGGGGGCGCGGCCGGCGAGCTGATCAGGACCGACCTTGCCCGGTCCGGGGTGCCGAACCGGTTCACCGCCATCGGCCGGGAATCCCGCCGGGTGATCGAGGTGGACGACGTGGCGAGCGGGACGAGCACGCGCTTCGCCGAGCCGGGGCCGTTCATCACGACCGAGGAGGTCGGCCGCCTGGCGGCCGACTACCGGGCGCTGCTCGCCGGGGCGACCGCCGCCGTGCTGTGCGGGAGCCTGCCCGCCGGGCTGCCGGTGGATGTGTACGGCACGTTCGCCACCTACGCGGCTGACGCCGGGGTGCCAGCGGTCGTCGACGCGGGCGGGGAGCCGCTCCGGCACGTGCTGCACCGGCGGCCCGCGCTGGTGGTCCCCGATCCCGGCGACCTGGACGTCGCGCTCACCGCCGAGGGAGCAGGCGCGGTGGTGTGGGTGGCCGGCGGCGAGGTGCGGGCGGTCACCGGCGAGGGGGAGTGGCGGGCCGGGCCCGCGGTCGGCCCGGAGGCACCGGGGTCCCGGCACGCGCTGGTGGCGGGGCTGGTACCGGGGCTGGTGCTGGGCTGGTCCTGGCCGGACCGGCTGCGGCACGCGGTGGCGCTCAGCGCCGCCGCCACCGCCGACGGCGAGCTGGACCTGGCCCGCTACGAGGCGCTGCTGCCGCAGGTCAGGATCTGCCAGGCGGGATAACGGCCGGGCGCGAGGCCATTCCGGCGCCCGGCCCGGCGAGCGTAACCTGAGCCTGCGGAAGGGGGGCGGAAGAGCACGAGCCCGGGCACCGGAGGCAGATGATGGGATCACTGGGGTTCTGGCAGCAGGCGGCGGCGGACCCGGAGTGGGTCACGGTGACCGACCCGGACGGGACCCAGCACCGGGCCGGCGACCTGCTCGCCCGGGCCAACCAGCTCAGCCACGGGCTGCGCGCCATCGGGCTCCGGCCCGGCGACGGCGTGGCCGCGCTGCTCCCGAACTGCGCCGCGGCGCTGGAGGTCTACCTGGCCGCGCTCCAGGCGGGTTTCTACTTCACGCCCATCAACTGGCATTTCACGGCTCCCGAGATCGCGTACATCGTCCGCGACAGCGGGGCCAAGGCCTTTTTCGTGCACGAGCGGTTCGCGGCCGCCGGTGCCGGCGCGGCTGAGCAGGCCGGCCTCCCGGCTGCCGGCCGGATCAGCTACGGGCGGGTGCCCGGGTTCCGCCCGGTGGCCGAGTTCCTGGCAGGCCAGCCCGCGGGCCGGCCGGAGGGCAGGACCGCGGGCGCGACCATGCACTACACCTCGGGCACGACCGGCCGGCCCAAGGGGGTGCGGCGGGAACTATCCGGCCTGGACCCGGACGAGTCCGCCGAGCTGGGAACGGCGCTGCCGCAGTTCTTCGGGATCACCCCGGGCCGGCCGAACGTGCACCTGATCACGTCGCCGAACTATCACACCGCGGTGACCGTGTTCGGGGCGGGAGCCGTGCACCTGGGCCATTCCCTGGTGTACATGGACACCTGGGACGCGGAGCAGGCCCTGGCGCTGGTGGAGCGGCACCAGGTGACCAGCACGCACATGGTCCCGACCCACTTCAAGCGGATGCTGTCGCTGCCGGCGGCGGCCCGGCGGCGGTACGACCTCTCCTCGATGCGGTGGCTGCTGCACGCCGCCGCGCCCTGCCCGGTCGGCATCAAGCGGGCCATGCTCGACTGGTGGGGCCCGTGCGTGTACGAGTACTACGCGGCCACCGAGGGCGGCGGCACGATCGTCACCCCGCATGAGTGGCTGGCCCGCCCGGGCACGGTCGGCCGTCCCTGGCCGGTCAGCGAGATCATGATCGCGGGCGAGGACGGGGAGCAGTGCCAGCCCGGCACGCCGGGCACCGTGTACATGCGGATGTCGCTGTCGGAGTTCCGGTACAAGGGCGACGCGGCCAAGACCGAGGCGTCCCGGCTGCGCGGGTTCTTCACTGTGGGCGACATCGGCTACCTGGACGGCGACGGGTTCCTGTTCCTGTGCGACCGCAAGGCCGACATGATCATTTCCGGCGGCGCGAACATCTACCCGGCCGAGATCGAGGCGGAGATCATCATGCACCCGCTTGTCGACGACGTCGCCGTGTTCGGGGTGCCGGATGACGACTGGGGTGAGTCGGTCCGGGCGGTGGTCCAGCCGGCCGCGGGGGCGGAGCCGGGCGAGGAGCTGGCGGCGGACATCCTCGCCTCGCTGGACGGGCGGCTGGCCCGGATGAAGTGGCCGAAGACGATCGACTTCATGGCCGAACTGCCCCGGGACCCCAGCGGCAAGCTGCTCAAGCGACGCCTCCGCGCCCCGTTCTGGGAGGGCCGCTCCGCGGCGATCTAGCGGCGCCAGCCGGGCTGACGTCGCCAGCCCGAGGTGGTGGCGCCGGGCTGGGGTGGTCGCGCCGGGCTGGGGTGGTCGCGCCGGCCGGGCAGCCGGGGCGGGCTACGCCTGCCGTGCGCCGGCCAGGACGCCCAGTAGCTGCCCAATCGCTGCTGGCGCTGGCGGCCCGGCACAGGTCAGCGCGAGCACCTGGCGGCTGGCACCTGGCAGCGGCAGCGGCGTGACGCCAGGATGGCGGGCCGCCCGCAGTGCCAGCTCGGGCAGGATCGTGACCCCGAGCCCGGCCGCGACCAGCGCCTGCGCGGCAACGTGATCGTCGGTGGCGGCGGCGATCCGGGGCGAGAAGCCGGCCCGCTCGCAGGCCCATAGCAGGTAGCCACGGCTGTCCGCGGACCCCGCGATCCAGGGCAGCTGACGGAGGGCCGCCAGCGGGCCCGCGCCGCCGCCGTCCGACGGCGCCGGGCGACTACCCGCCCCGGCGGCCTCGCCGGCCGCTGTGACCAGCAGTACCGGCTCGGAAAGGATCAGCCGGGCGGGCCCGGTCACCGGGGAGCTTTCGTATACGGCCTCGCCGTCTTGCAGGTACCGGGTGGCCAGCGCAACGTCCGCCTGCCCGGCCGCCAGCAGCCGGGCGGCCTCGGCCGGCTCCGCCTCGGTCAGCAGCAGCCGCGTGCCGGGATGCTCGGCCCGTAGCCGGGCCGCGGCGCCGGGAACGATGGTGGCCAGGGCGGACCGGAAAGCCGCCAGCCTGACCTGTGGCATTGGCGGCGCGATCTGGGCGGCCAGCTCTTCCTCGGCCGCCTCCAGCCGGCCGAGGATCTCCTCGGCCCGGTCGGCGAGCAGCCGCCCGGCTCCGGTCAGCCGGATGCCCCGGCCAGATCGCTCGGTGAGCTGGGTGCCGGTCTCCGCTTCGAGCCGTGACAGATGGTGGCTGACCGAGGGCTGGGCATAGTTCAGCGCCCGGGCGGCAGCGGTGACCGATCCGTGCCGGGCAACGGCGACCAGGACTCGCAGCCTGGTCACGTCCAGCATGCAGCAAGGATAGATCGCCGCGATCTTCGCAGGCCGGACCGGAACCGGGCCGGCGATGCCGGGCGGGCCGCCTGACCTGGAACGGGCCGGCAGCCGGTCAGCGGTCCAGCAGCGGGGCGGCGGGATCCCTCACCGGCTGGTCCGCATCCCGGCGGCGGCGCCAGGCCAGGCCGGAGAGTGCCTCCAGCACCACTCGCCCCGCCAGCAGCGCGGTCACGTCGGCGCAGTCGTACGGCGGCGCCACCTCGACCACGTCCATGCCCGCCAGCGGCAGCTCCATCGCGATCCGCCGGACCGCGTCGAGCAGCTGGCGCGCGGTCAGCCCCCCCGGCTCCGGGGTACCGGTGCCCGGCGCCATACCGGGGTCCACCACGTCCACGTCTACGGACAGGAAGACAGCGTCGCACTCGTCGGTGGCGATCGCGAATGCCTCGGTCAGGCATTCGTCCAGGCCCCTCGCCACCACCTCGGACATCTCGTAGCTGCGCATCCGCTGCCCCGCCATCCAGTCCAGCGTCTCCGGCTCGGGCCAGTAGCCACGCAGGCCGATCTGCAGGAACCGGTCCCCGCGCACGGCGCCGGACTCGATCAGCCTGCGCATCGGCGTGCCGTGCCCGTACAAGGACCCGAACTGCGTGTTGCCGGTGTCCGCGTGGGCGTCGAAGTGGATCACCGATACCTTCCCCCAGCCAGCGTGGCGGGCCACGCCGGTGGCGTCCGGCAGCGCAACCGTGTGATCGCCGCCGAGGATCACCGGCAGCGCACCGGCCTGGCAGGCCTGCAGGACCGCTTCCTCCAGCCGGTGCAGTGACTGCTCAGTGTCGCCGGACGGCATCTCCACGTCACCGGCGTCGGCCACCCGCAGCTGCGCCAGCGGGTCAACGCCCAGCGCGAGGTGCGGCCGTGACCCGTCGTGCGGCAGGTAGTCGGTGAACCGGATCGCCTGCGGCCCGAACCGGGCGCCCGGCCGGTACGAGGTGCCGCCGTCGAACGGCGCCCCGATGACCAGCACGTCGGTCCCTGCCCAGGACCCGGGATCGGCCAGGTCGGCCCTGGGCACCCCCAGGAACGTCGCGTCCGGCCCGTACATGCCGCCAAGGCGTGCCATGCTGCCTCCCCGAGATCATCCGCCAGTATGACGCGTCCCCGGAGCGCGGCCGGCGGCCAGCGGGGGTAACCCGGACCGAGCAGGCGGCATCAGGCCGGCGGCGGAAGTACTCCCGCCGCCGGCCTGGCCGTTCCCGTCAGCCGTTGGGCACGATGGAGTGCCTGGCCTCGCAGGCACCGGTGCCGCTCGCACCGTCGTTGGCCCAGGTGGTCTGCATTGCGAAGGTCTCGGCCGACACGGTCAGCCGGAACGCGCCGCCGCTGCCGCCGGGAGAGATCCAGGCGCACTTGTCGCCGTTCTCCTGGCCCATGATGTCGGTCCAGCCGCCAGACGGGTTCTGGTCGGTGATCGTCTCCGCGTACTCATGGCCCGCGACGATGGAGACGCCGTCGCGCACGCCGCCAGGGCCGGAGCGGACGAAGTGCGACCCGCAGGAACTGCCCGCGTTGCTCACGTAGGGCATGTTCGTGAACGCGATGTCGCCGTAGGGGGACTTGACCGCGCCGCCTGTCAGGGTGGAGTCGCCGTTGTAGTCGTGCCAGGCGCAGAATCCCTGCTGCCGCCAGGAATCGGGGTCGGTGCCGGTCGGAGACAGGATCACGTACTGGGCGTTCCGGTTGGCGGACTTGCTGGTGTTCCCGAAGTGGGCGGCCGCCCGCACCGCTTCCACCCCGAGCTGGTGGCCGCTGGCGTTGCCGGGCGAGGTGCGGTTGCGGTCCACCCACACGCCACGCAGCGCGCCCCCGGTGGGATAACGGACGTGGTGGGTGTTGCTCTTCGGGCAGGACTGGGCGCCGGACGAGACGCCCTGGCAGTACTGGGTCATGACGCCGGACCACCGCTCACCGCCGGTGCCCAGGCCCTTGAACATCTGCTGCAGGTACCACGCTTCCCCGGTGGGGTCGCGGGAGAGGGTGACGTCGCCGCGCGAGTTCCGGCCCGGCTTGCCCCACTGGGTGCCGTAGAACACCAGGTAGACCTTGGGGTGCCCGGTGGTAACGCCGATCCCGTCGACGGCGCCGCCGTAGGCGAGGTTGGTGAGCGAGAGCGCGGAGGGCGTGCCCAGGTGGTGCTTGGCCCAGCCCAGCATCCTGGTGAGGGCGCCGATGGTGGGGACCACGCCCTTGCGGTAGGGGTGCTGGTACGCGGGCGAGAACGGATCGGGCGCCGGGTGGCCGGCGGCAGGCCCTCTGGTGGCGGCGCCCGCCGCGGAAGAGCCTGTCAGTAAAGCGGCGGCCAGCGCGGGGGCCGCTAACGCGGCGGCGGCAGTGCGCAGCCCCGGCCGGCGGAGCCACGCCGGGCGGCCTGCCCGGGCGAGCGCTGTCTGACGGGCCTTCCTCAGGTGACGGGTCCGAGATGTCATCCTGTTCCCTTCGCGTTGCCGGTCCGCGCTACTGACCAGTGAGGGCGCGGCCCCACTCCGCGTCCCGGCCCGCACTGCGGCACCCCGTGGCAGTGCCTGCGCGAAACATAACCAGGTCGTAACTGGGCGTCAATATGTGATGTACGGAGAATGAGTAAAAAAACGGAGCTTCTCAGGCGAAGGGTCAGGAACGCCCGGTGGGGCGGCCTGCCGGGCCGCCCCACCGGGGAGCACACTGACTCGCTGGCTGGCCGGGTAACGACCCCGCGCCTGCCTCAGTGCACGGTCAGGACGTTGTCATCGACGAGGAATGCCGTGTTGTGCTTGGTCAGCGTCTGCTTGCCGATGAACTTGATGATGACAGTCCGGCCCAGATAGCTGGCGAGCGAGAACGTGTGCTGGATGTACTTGCCGCGCGTGTTGCGGTTCGAGTACGTGGTGAGGGTCCTGAGCACCGTCGTCCCGGTGGAGTTGAGGATCTCCACCTTGAGCGTGTCGTAGGCCTTGGTGGTCGGGTCGGTGCTGTTGATGCGGAGGTAGAAGGAGTAGTGCGCCTGGAAGTCGGCCGGGATCTTCACCTTCTGGGACAGGGTGTCGGTGTGGACGGCCCAGCGCCCGTCCAACCGGGCCACCCAATGGCCGGAACGCGACGGGTAGTTGCTGGTGGACTGCCGGAGCACGCCGGAGGTCGCGGACCAGGGGCTGAGCACCCCGGACTCGAAGCCGGGGTTCCGGATCAGGTTGACGGTCCAGGTGAAGGCCGCGGACCCGGTGGAGCCGGTCCCGTCCTCCGCCGCCACCGTCACGTGGTAAACGCCGGCCATGGCAGGCGTGCCGCTGATCGCTCCGTTGGCGGGGTTCAGCACCGCGCCCGGCGGCAGGCCG
>JAIRTY010000417.1 GCA_031254715.1 Nocardiopsaceae bacterium
ACCTGGGGGCGGGCAGCGCGGCGGGCCAGCCTGCATGGTGCCCGGGTCGGGCTGCTGATCAATACCAAGCGCAATGCCGACCTGTTCCTGGCAGAGGTCGGCAGGCTGCTGACCGAGCACCACGGCGCCGCCAGCGTCATGTCCCGCACCAAGCTGGCCTTTGCCCAGCCGGTGACCGAGGACATGCTCAAGGAGCTGACCAGCGAATGCGACGTGGTGATCACGGGGGTCGGCGACTGCGGCTCGTGCAGTGCCTCCGCGGTCACCGACGGCATCATGCTGGAGAGCAAGGGCATCCCCGCCGCGGTCATCTGCAGCGACGCATTCGGTGCCAGCGCCGATGCGATGGCCAGCCTGCGCGGCGCGCCCGGCTACCAGTACCTCACCACCAGCCACCCGGTGGCTGTGCTCACGCCCGAGGAGGTGCGTGAGCGCGCCAGCCAGCTGCTCCCCGGCATCGTGTCGCTGCTGGCGGGAGGTACCGCCAGTACAAAGGCTGCCTGATGGCGGAGGCCGGCGGCCTGGATCCGGATGCCGCCCAGGCGGCCATCGAGCACTGCTACCAGCAGGACTGGTCGGACGGGCTGCCGCTGGTGCCGGCCAGCCGGCCGCTGGTCGACAAGTTCCTGGCGCAGACCAGCCACGATCCGGACGAGGTCATCGGCACGCTGCCGCAGGTGGGCCGGGACTGCACGGTCTACCTGGCCGCGGTCAACGCGGCGATGGCAGGCTGCCGGCCCGAGTACTTCCCGGTGGTGCTCGCCGCCTTCAAGGCGATCATGGCCGAACGGGCCGCCCGTGGCGGCGGCTGGCAGAGCACCAGCGGTCCGGCCCCGCTCATCGTGGTCAACGGCCCCGTCCGCGCCGAGCTCGGCTTCAACTCCACGGGCGGGATCTTCGGGCCGGGCTTCCGCCCGAACGCGACCGTGCCCCGCGCTCTCGGCCTGATCGTCCGCAACGCCTTCGGCGTCCGGCCGCAGGTGCTCGAGCAGGCAACCCAGGGGGTACCGGGGCGGTGGGCGGTCTGCTTCGGCGAGAACGAGGAGGAGAGCCCCTGGGAGCCGTTCTCGGCGGATGGCGGGGTGCCAGCCGGGACCAGCGCCGTGTCCGCGACCCTGTTGCGCACCTGCGAGTTCGTGGATAACCGCCACTCCCACCAGGCCGAGGACGTGCTCTGGGACCTGGCCGACACGATCTCGCGCACCGGCGCGCAGATCTTCCGGGAGTCGGCCGCCGCGGTGATCCTGTGCCCCGAGCACGCGCAGATGTTCGCTGCCGCCGGGTACGCCAAGGCGGACGTGCAGGACTGGCTCAGGCAGCGGTGCGGGCGCACGCCCGCCGACCTGGAGCGAGCGGGCAAAGGTGACCTGAGCAAGATCGGGAACGACGCGGCCGGCCCGGCCGGCGCCGGTGAGATCTCGCCCATCCTGGCGTCCCGCAGGTCCGTGCCGGTGATCGTGGCGGGTGCCAGGAACGCAGCAATTTCGATGGTGGCACGGATCTTCGGGGAGTGGTCAGGGACCGCGTTCCCGGTCGAGCAGCCGGCCAGCGCGGCCGCCGGGGACCAGCCCGGCACCGTGGCGGCGCGCTGACGATCCGGGACTGCCAGGGCCGGAGGCGGGCACCGGCTTGCGGGCACGCCCGGCCGGTCCGCTACAAATGACCCAATGAACTCGGGGAGGGAGAACCCCATGGCCGCTCGGACGACTCCGCCGTTTCGCGCTGATCACGTCGGCAGCCTGCTACGGCCGGCCGGGCTGCTGGCCGCGCGGGAAGAGCACGCGGCCGGCCGCCTGACCGGCGAGCAACTGCGGCAGGCCGAGGACGAGGCCATCGCGGCCGCGGTCGCGATGCAGGAGGAGGCCGGCCTGCAGTCGGCCACCGACGGGGAATTCCGCCGGGCCTCGTGGCACATGGACTTCATCTATCAGCTCGGCGGCATCAGCAAGGCGCCGGGCAACCTGGCGGTGAAGTTCCACAACCCGGGCGGGGACATCGAGTTCACTCCGGCCGCGCTGCATGTCGGCAGCAAGCTCGGGCTGACCAAGACGATATTCGCCGACGACTTCCGGTACCTGCAGCAGGTGACGACGACCGCCACCCCGAAGCTGACGATCCCGTCCCCGAACATGGTCCACTACCGGGGCGGGCCGGCCTCCATCGATGAGGCCGTGTACCCGGAGATGGAGCAGTTCTGGTCGGACCTGGCGGCGGCATATGCGGACGAGGTGGCGCGGCTGGCCGAGCTCGGATGCACCTACCTGCAGTTTGACGACACCAGCCTGGCGTATCTGAACGACCCGGTGCAGCGGGCCGAGATAGCCGGGCGGGGCGAGGACGCCGATCATCTGCACCTGCGGTACATCAGGCAGGTGAACGCCGCGCTCAGGGCCAAGCCGGACACGATGACCGTGACCACCCACATGTGCCGGGGCAACTTCCGGTCCTCCTGGGCGGCCTCCGGCGGCTACGATTTCGTGGCCGAGGCCCTGTTCAGCGAGCTGGCCGTGGACGGCTTCTTCCTGGAATACGACGATGAGCGGTCAAGCAGCTTCGCCCCGCTCCGGTTCGTGCCGCCAGGCAAACTCGTCGTGCTGGGCCTGGTCACGACCAAGCGCGGCGGCCTGGAAGACCCCGATACCCTCAAGCGCCGGATCGACGAGGCGTCCCGCTACGTGCCGCTGGAGCAGCTCTGCCTGTCCCCGCAGTGCGGGTTCTCCTCCACCGTCGAGGGCAACGTGCTCTCCTACGACGAGCAGGTCGCCAAGCTCCGCCTGATCGTCGGCGTCGCCCGCGACGTCTGGGGAGACTGACCGGCCCGTTCCGTAGGTGATGCTCGCCGCTACGACGAACGTCTAGCGGCCACGCCGCCTTGCCCTGGGTGCCGCCACACGGGGGTGCTGCGCGCCTTGTGGAGTCGGCACAAGGGCGGCGGGGGCAGGTTGAGGCGCCGGTACAAGATCATCCCAGCGCGGGCGACGTGAGATATCAGCCCTTGCGCCACTGTCGACCGCCATCTAGCATCCAGGACAAAACGAGACACGCCCGATAACAGTAATGTCACGTACCTTGCTGCCACTCGCTGACGCTGACCCCAGCCGGCGGGCAGCACCCGTCGGTCAGGTGGCATATGAGCAGCAGCTTCCGATCTTGTTCACCGGGCACCGCCTCGGCCTGCCTTGCTGCTGGCCCCCGCCCCCGGCACCAGCCGGCTAGCGGGCTGCCACGTCCCCTCGTCCTGATCCCCCGTGGACTGCCCCCGTCTGAGTAGGTGGATGCCGTGAGAATGTGGACCAAGAAGAGACAACCGGCCCGCCTCGGCCTGGCGGCGGCTGCGGTGGCGGTCGCGCTGGTCGCGGCGGCCTGCGGGAGTGGCGGCGGGGGCGGGACCGGTGGTTCCGGCAGCGTCACCGGCACGCCCAAGCACGGCGGGGCCCTGACCGTCCTGGAAGGCTCCGGGTTCGCTGGCCAGTGGCCCGCCGGCCTCGACCCGGCGACGAACACCAACGGCGCCGCGAACCAGCCTTACATGGACTCCATCTACGGGCAGATGTTCGAGCTCGGCTCCAAGGGCAAGATCATTCCTGACCTGGCCACCGGCTACAAGTTCAGCAACGGCGGGAAGACCGTCACGATCTCGCTGCGCCACGGGGTGAACTTCACCGACGGCACGCCGTTCAACGCCGACGCGGTGGTGTGGAACATCAAGCGTGACCTGAAGTCGCCCTGCACCTGCAAGCCCACCTGGCCGATCGCCTCCATCAAGGCGATCGGCAGCGACCAGGTGCAGATCAACCTGGCGACCGTGTTCGCCCCGATCATCGCGTCGTTCATCGACTCGACGGCGGACTGGATCGCCTCGCCCACGGCCGTCAAGAAGCTGGGCGAGAAGCAGTTCCGGCTGCACCCGGTCGGCGCGGGGCCGTTCATGGTCGCCAGCAACACCCCGAACTCGGTGCTGGTGCTGAAGCGCAACCCGCACTACTGGCAGCCGGGCCGGCCCTACCTCGACAAGCTCACGTTCAAGTCGGTCGGCAGCGACGAGGCGGCCTACGAGGCGATGCTGGCCGGGGAGGGCCAGGTCTACGAGGACATGTCAACGCCGGACCTGCTCAAGCAGGCCGCGCAGCACTTCCACGTCCAGAACCAGCTCTCCACCTCGCCGTATGACCTGCAGTTCAACACCGCGATCCCGCCGTTCAACAACATCAAGGCGCGGCTGGCGATCTACTACGCGACCGACTTCCGGCCGATCCTGCAGCACATCTTCCACAACCTGTATCCGATGACGCAGTCGTTCACCGCCCCCGGCGGCATCTGCTACCAGCAGCAGGTCCCCGGCTACCCGGCATACAACCTGGCCAAGGCCAAGGCGCTGGTCAAGCAGATCGGCGGGCTGAACGTCCAGCTCGGCACGATCAACGTGCTCGTGGCCAAGGAGACCACGCAGGCCCTGCAGACCGAGTGGGCCAAGGCGGGGATCAAGACCACCATCCACTCGTGGGACCTCGGGCCGCTCATCCAGCAGTTCACGGGCGGTAAGTGGCAGGCCATGATCCAGACCGCGGGCGCCTATGACCCCGCCGTGGGCGTCGGCGTCGGGTTCCGGTTCAACTCCAAGTCCCCGTTCAGCGGGGTGCACGACCCGCACCTGGACAGCCTGCTCGGCCAGGCAGCGGGCACCCTCGACATGGGCCAGCGGTGCAAGCTGTACGGGCAGGCGGCCCAGTACATCGCCCAGAAGGCCTACGGCCCGTTCTACTTCTCCTTCGCTCCGGCGAACATCGCGGCGAAGAACGTGGTCGGCCCCGGCCTCACCTCGCCGCTGTCCAGCGTCGTGGTGACGCCGAACGTGCCGTACGAGGACGTGGCCCTGACCAGTTGACGGATACGGCCGACCCAGCTTTCCAGTCCCCGGGAGAGAGGCAGGCTCGATGACGGCGGAAGCTGGCGCAGCAGCCGCCGGGCCCAGTTCGCACTGGGGCCCGGCGGCTCCGGCTGCCGGGGCCGTCCTGCGGTCGCCGATGCTCAGGCTGGTGGGCAGGCGGCTGCTGGCTGCCATCCCGGTCCTCTGGGGCGTCACGCTCCTCACCTTCGCGGTGATGAACGTGCTGCCCGGGGACGCCGCCCAGCAGTTGCTCGGGGCGAACGCAACCCCGGCCGAGGTGCATGCGCTCGAGGTCAAGCTGCACCTGAACGAGCCGTTCTGGGTCCGTTATGGTCACTGGCTCGGCGCTGCGGTGACCGGTCACCTCGGCTCCTCGATCCAGAGCGGGCAGACGGTTACCTCGACCCTGGCCCAGCGGCTCCCGCTCAGCATTGAGCTGCTGGCCTACGTGTTCCTGCTGACCATCGTGATATCGGTACCGCTGGCGGTGCTTGCCGCCCGCAAGCCGGGCGGCGTGACGGACCGGCTCAGCATGATGCTGAGCATGGGCGGCCTGTCCATTGCGCCCTATGTGCTGGCACTGCTGCTGGTGCTGGTGTTCGCGGTCATCCTGCGGGTGTTCCCGGCGATCGGCTACGTGTCGCCCGGCGAGAGCATCCCCGGCAACATCAGGTCGCTGACCCTGCCCGCGATCTCCATCGGGTTCCCGGTCGCCTGCGTCTACACCCGGCTGCTGCGGGCGGACATCGTCGAGCAGATGCAGAGCGAGGACTACGTGATCACCGCCCGGGCGAAGGGCGTGTCACAGTGGCAGATCCTGGTCAGGCACGTGCTGCGCAACTCGGTGTTCGGCCTGATCACGCTCATCGGCCTCAACCTGGGCACGCTGGTCGGCGCCCTGGTGATCATCGAACCGATCTTCTCGCTGCCGGGGATCGGCCAGGCGCTGCTGCAGGCCATCAACAGCCGCGACATCCCGGTCGCGGAGGCCGTGACCCTGGTCTTCGCCGTTGTCGTCGTGCTTGCCAACCTGCTCACGGACCTGCTCTACGCGGTCCTGGACCCGAGGATCCGGTATGGCCGCCCCACTGCCTGACAGCACCCTGTTCGCACCCGCCGCGGGCGCGGCCGCGTTCACCGCCGAGCGGCCCCGGCGGCGCGCCTACAACCTCGACATCTGGATCCCGGCCGCGATCCTGGTGATCATCTTCGCCGGGTGCTTCCTCTGGCCCCTGATCGGACCGGTGCCCCCGCCGGTAGGCGGCAGCATCCTGTCAGCCGGCGCGCCGATGTTCTCGCCCGGGCACTTCCTGGGCACCGACCCGGTCGGGAACGACATCTTCTCCCGCATCCTCTACGGCGGGCAGGTCTCGATGGAGGTCGCGCTGGCAGTGAACGCGATCGGCCTGGTGATCGGCGGCGGGCTCGGGAGCATCGCCGGCTACGCCGGCGGCATCGTCGACGCCGTCATCATGCGGGTGATCGACGTGCTCATCGCGTTTCCCTTCCTGGTGCTGGCATTGGCCATCTCGCAAGGACTCGGCCCGAACGAGCGGGACGTGATCTGGGCGCTCTCGTTCTTCAGCGTGCCGGCCTTCGCCCGGATCTCCCGGGCGGGCACGCTCCGCCTGCACGGACAGACCTTCATGCTGGCGGCCCGGCTGTCAGGCACCCGTCCCTGGCGGATGCTGCTGCGGCATGTGACCCCTAACGTGATGCCGCAGGTGGCCACGTTCGCGCTGCTGGGCATGGGGGTCACCGTCATCCTGGAGGGCGCCCTCGACTTCCTCGGGCTTGGCATCCCGGATCCGTCGCCAAGCTGGGGCAACATGATCGCGCTGGGTCAGGGCACGCTGTCGGCCCAGCCCTCGCTGGTGGTGGTGCCGAGCGTGTTCCTGTTCGTGACCGTGGTGGCGCTGAATCTGCTCGGCGACGCGCTGCGCGCCCGCTGGGGAACCCAGTGAGCGGCTCCCTGCTCGAGGTGAGCGACCTCACCGTCCGGTTCCGCCAGCGCGGGCGGGACCTGCTGGCCGTGAACCGGATCAGCTTCACGGTCCGGCCGCGGCGGACGCTCGCCATCGTCGGCGAGTCCGGCTCGGGCAAGACCGTCAGCTGCCGGGCGGTGATGGGGCTGCTGCCGCCGTCCGCTGAGGTGACCGGCTCGGCGCGGTTCGAGGGACAGGAGCTGATCGGGCTGGCCGATCACGACCTGCGGCGGCACCGCGGCCCCGACCTGGCGATGGTGTTCCAGGACCCCACCCGCTCGCTCAACCCCACCATGAAGGTCGGCGCCCAGGTCAGCGAGGCGATCCGGGCTCACATGGAGCTTGACCGCCGGGCGGCAAGGGAGCGGGCG
>JAIRTY010000505.1 GCA_031254715.1 Nocardiopsaceae bacterium
CCCCCCGGCGTCGCCCGCCTCCTTCGTCACGAGGCATCTCGCGCCGGTCATCTTAAGCGTCGCTACGTTCATGTCGAAATCGAACGGCCCCTGCATGCAAATGATGTTCGATCCGCGAAAGCCCAGCCTATATGCCTTTTCCAACGATTCGGCCATTGGCAGTATGCGGATATACAGCTTTTTTTCGTAGCCGCTTATTCTCGTAAACGGCTCGAGCCCCTTACTGCCGATCGTAAGTAGCGCCTTATCGCCGTTCACGCCCAGAGCTTCCGCCGCCGCCTCGGCGTCGGGGACGTATACCGCGCCAGGATAGCCGGCTGCCTCGGGCCGAAAGATACGCAGATATTCGGTACCCGCGGCGCTACAGGCCAGCCGGACGTTTTGCGTGGCGACGGTTGCATAGGGATGCGTGGCGTCTATGACGCATTCGAAGCGGCCGCCTTTTATGTAATCGGCCATTTCGCCTCCGCCCAGCCTGCCCGCCAGCACTTCCGCCCCGGCCGCGTCCGCCGCCTCCCTGCCGTATTCCGTCGCTACGGAAAGCGTGACGTCATGTCCCGCGCCCGAAAGCGCCGCGGCGATTATCCGCCCCTCGGACGCGCCGCCGAATATCAATATCTTACGATTCATGAGCATAAAAATAGGTAGATTGCGTCTTCATAGTTTTATTTTATAGCCCCTCGCCGTGACGAGCTTGCCGTTAATGATCCTCGTGGCGGAATTTCCTATTATGACCGTCGTGAACATATCGACGCCGGCGTAGGCGTCGGTCCCGGATTCGACCCCCGACCCGGACTCCGACCCGATCGCCGCCAGCTCCGACAGCGTGCAGACGCGGCTCAGCGCGCCGCCGCCCCTCATCCCCTCCAGCGCCACGGGTAGCGCCGCGCCGAAGCTCGCCCACATCATCGTCACGGCCCGGTGCGGCTGGAGCTGGGTATGCGCGAAGATGAGCGTGGCGAGCGAGATCAGCTGGTAGAGGATCGTGCCGCCGATCAGGCCGGCCACCGCCTGGCTTCCCGTCCAGGTGTAGGTGAGCGCCAGCGCGCCCAGCGCGATCACCGACAGCACGGTCAGCGCGGCCGGTCCACCGGTGATCCCGGTCGCCACCACCAGGAAGTCAGGCCGCACGAAATGGCCCTGCGAAGCCGCTCCGTGCACGAGCGCGCCGAGCAGCGGGACCCAGAAGACCGCGGTGAGGAGGCCGATGGCGGCGCACAGCGCGGCCACACGCCGGAGCGCCCCGCCACGCGCCGTGGGCGTCGCGGCTGCGAGAACGACCAGCACGACCACGAGGATGATGAAGAGCAGGTAATAGCAGAGCGCGAGCGCGACGCCGATCACGCCGAGCAGCACGAGCCGGCCCCTGCGATCCGGCGCGCGCACGGCCCGCAGTGTGGCGGCAAGCCAGGCGGCACCGGTCACCGCCACGAACGCCGAATAGGGCGAGTACCAGGCGAGCGTGGCGAACTGCACCGGCCCAACCTGGGATTGCAGGACGATCGATGAGCCGATCGCAGCCGAGAGTGCTCCGGCGGGCGTGAGCACCATCCGCCAGAGCCCGTACGCGACCGCGAGCGCCGCGCCGATCGTGAAGATCGTGAACGGCTTCACGATCTGCCAAGGCTCGGGGAGGGCGAGGAAGTGCGCAGCCCGGCCGGCCACCCAGAACCAGCCGGGCGGGTAGAAGGCGTGGAGTCCCTTGAAGGTGTAGTCCTCGAGGTGCCATGTCGAGGCGAAGCGCGTCACGTCCTCGGTGCGGAACTGCATGTCCCCGCCGATGATCGTGTTGAACGGCTGGTCAGTCCCGTGCAGGCCCGCCGTCAGCGGCGCGGTGACCAGCGCGGTGGCGAGCCCCGCGATCACCGCGATCACCACTCGCGAAGGCGGCCCGCCGGCGCCACGCAGTTGCACGAGCTGGGCGGCCACGGCGAGGGCCAGCATTCCGGCCGCCCAAGCGGGCCCGAAGTCACTGGCCCCCTGCATGAATGGCTGGAAGCTGACACCCGCAACGAAGGCATGCACCAGGGCCACGCCGACGGCCGTCGCGACGAGGAATGCGGCGAACTCCGTGGCGGGCCAGGTAAGGGCGCCGCCAATCACCCGCGCGCGTCGGTATAGAAAGGCGGCCACGAGGGACTCCAACGAATCAGCACTGTTGTACGTGCACACTAGAGCGTGTCCCGACGATCATGGGACGGGGTCGCGGAGCCAGATTCTGATCGAGGCCACATCGATGGTGCCCGGGCCCGGAACCTGGCGACCAGGGTATTCCCATTTTCACTACTGACGGGTAACTTTTTGTCTGCGCCCGCATCGCAGCGACGGCGCCGCTCATCCGGGAGGGCCCGATGACTTGTCCCCCGTTCCTGCGCAGGCTGCTGACCGTGGCCGCGGTCGTGGTGCCGGCTGCCGCCGGATTAACGGCCGCCTCGCTCCCGGCGGCCGCCGCCAGCTCCCCGGCCAGCGGGTCACCGAACGCGTTCTACGTGCCGCCGGACCCGCTGCCGGCGGGCAAGCCGGGCGATGTGATCCGGTACCGGCCGGTCCCGTCGCCGGTCCCCGGGGCCAGCGCCTGGCAGGTCCTCTACCTGTCCACCACCGTCGCCGGTCACCGCACCGCGGTGTCCGGCACGGTGCTGGTGCCCACGACCGGCTTCGCCGGGACCAGGCCGGTGGTCGCTTATGCGTCCGGCACCCAGGGCTGGGGCGACCAGTGCGCGCCGTCCAGGGAGATGGCGGCCGGTGACTACGACGAGCAGTTCGCCGTCAGCGCCCTGCTGGCCAAGGGCTGGGCGGTGGCGGTCACGGACTACCCGGGCCTGGGCACGCCGGGCGATGAGACCTACAGCGTCGGCATCGCCGAGGGCTACGCGGTCCTCGACGTGCTCCGCGCGGCCACCAGGCTTCCCGGGGCAGGGCTGGCCGCCGGCGCGCCGATGGCGATCGAG
>JAIRTY010000563.1 GCA_031254715.1 Nocardiopsaceae bacterium
GCCGACCAGCACCGGCAGGATCGCCCACAGCGGCATGTGCGCGGTCCCTGGCGTGAGCACCGCCCGCAGCCCCTCGGACATGTAGACCATCGGGTTGACAAGCACCGCGATCTGCAGCCAGCGGATGTGCGCCAGCGCCGACCAGGGGTAATAGACGCAGCCCAGCATGGTGGCAGGCAGCAGGATCGCCGCGAACAGCATCTGCATCTTGCGCGGGTCCATCGCGGTGCCGAGCACCAGTCCCAGCGCGGCGGTCAGCAGCGACGCGGTGACCAGGATGAGCGCGAGCAGCGGCCAGTTGGTCACGTGCACGTGCGGCGCCTGCCCGGCGGCGTGCACGAGCAGCACGATCGGGAACACGATGAGCGCGCCGAGGAACGACTGCACCGCGCCGGCCACGATCTTCTGCATCGCGAGCAGCTGGATCGGCACCGGGGCGAGCGCCCTGTCCTCGATCGTCCGCTGCCATGAGAACTCCATCACCAGCGGGAACGTCACGGCCATGATCCCCTGCATCAGCAGCATGGACGCCATCAGGCCCGGCACCAGGATGGTGGCGAACGTGGTCCCGCCCGCCGCGGCTCCGGCGGCGGCTCCGGCAGCCGCGCCGCCGCCGAGCGAGAAGCCGCCGCCGATCTTCGGCATCACGTAGGTGAACACGAACACGAACAGCAGCGGCTGCATCACCGTGCGGGTGAAGGTGGCGATCGCGTTCCTGCGCAGCACCCGGAACTCGCGGACCATCATGGCCGCGAACGTCCGCGCCATGGCCGGCTGCGGGACGGGCGCCCCGGCGATCAGCGCCGCGATGGCGGACGCGGTCCCGGCTGCCTGTTCCCCGGCGGCGGCCGGCGCCGCGGCGGCGGGCGTGGCTGTGGTCATTCGCGGTACTCCCGTCCGGTGAGGGTGAGGAACACGGTTTCCAGGCTGGGCTTGAGCTGCGTGGCGTCGCGGACGGTGAGGCCGGCCTTGGCGCCGGCCGCGATCAGGTCGCCGAGCACCCCGCCCGGGTCCCTGGTGAACACCCGGACCTGGTCCGGCTCGGTCTCCACCTTGGCGACGCCCGGCCGGTCGTCCACCCCCGCCGCGGCCGCCAGGCCGGCGGGCACGTCGCCCTCGTACCTGACCGTGATGACCGAGTCCGCCCCGGCCGACTCCGTCAGCTCGTCCACGGTGCCGGAGGCGAGGACCTCGCCGTGGTCGACGACCGCGATCCGGTCGCACAGCGCCTCGGCTTCCTCCAGGTAGTGGGTGGTGAGCAGGATGCTCTGGCCGGCCTCGCGCAGCACCCGCAGGATGTCCCACAGGTTCACCCGGGTCTGCGGGTCGAGCCCGGCGGTCGGCTCGTCAAGGAACAGCACTTCCGGCCGGTGCACCAGCGCGCGGGCGATCAGCAGCCGCCTGGCCTGCCCGCCGGACAGGTCGGTAGCGAGCGCGGTGCGCCGGTCGCCGAGCCCGAACGCGTCGATGAGCTGCCCGGCCCGGCGGACGGCCTCGCGCGGACCGAGCCCGAAGAACCGGCTCCGGAACTCCAGGTTCTCGGTCACCGTGAGCTGCATGTCCAGGGTGTTGTTCTGGGTGACCACGCCGATCCGGCGCTTCACCCCGACCGGGTCGGCGCGCACGTCGATGCCCGCCACCCAGGCCCGGCCGCCGGACGGCCGCACCAGCGTGGTCAGCATGCCGATGGTGGTGGACTTGCCCGCGCCGTTCGGCCCGAGCAGCCCGAAGAACTCCCCGTCGGGCACGGCGAGGCTGATGCCGCGGACGGCCGGGACGTCGCCCCGCGCGGTGTGATACGTCTTCCGCAGGTCCTCGGTCCTGATGGCGGTCCCGCCGGCCGCTCCAGCCGCCTCCGCCCCGGCCGCCCGCACCTGGCCGCTGGCCTGTGTCACGTCCCCCGCTCCGCTCGTGCCAGCACGCTGAACCTCTCGATCGTGTCCACCAGGAACTTCCTGATCACCGGCTCGTCGGCCGGGTCCACGTAGCCGAAGGCACGCTGCCATTTCGGCCCGATCACCGAGACCGCCTCCGCCGCCTTCCGGCGCCCCTGCTCGGTCAGGTGCAGCCGGACCACCCGCCGGTCCTGCTCGTCCCGGCGCCGCTGCACGTAGCCGTCGCGCACCAGCGTGTCGACGACCGCCGTGACCGTGCCCGGGGTCCACCAGCCGCGCGCCGCGACCTCGCTGGACTTCAGCCCGTCCCGGGCGGCGAGCAGCCGCACCACCGCCAGCCCGGCCGCGCTGGCCCCGGTGGCCTGGGCCGTGCCGGCCAGGAACGATCCGACCAGCCGGATCGCGACCGACATCAGCGCCGGCAGCGGCGCGTCCGGCGGGATCGCGGCGCCCTCGTCGCCCCAGGCCCAGCCGTGGGAATCGGCATCGCCGCGGACGGATCCCGGCCCGGCGGCAGCGGTGTGGCTGGTCATGTGCCCAGGGTGCCCGGCTACTACTTGGTAGTCAAATTATTTGAGCCCAAAGCATAATCGGGTACAGCGTCGGCCGTTCCCGCCGGCAGCCGCCCGGGCGGCGGCCGTTCGGATGCCGGAATGGTTTATTTGACTGATCGATCTAGATAGCGCTAGTGTCGCTGGCATGTCGCGGACCAAGGAGTTCGACCCCGATGCCGTGCTGCAGCAGGCGCTGGAGCTGTTCTGGGAGCGGGGGTACGAGGCGACCTCGATGGCCGACCTGGTGGCCCACCTGGGGATTGCCCGGGCGAGCATCTATGCCACCTTCGGCGGCAAGCACGACCTGTACGTGCGGGCGCTGGACCGGTACGTGCAGGGGCGTGACCCGGGCCTGGTGGAGAAGCTCTCCCAGCCCGGCCCGGCCCTGCCGGCGGTCCGCGGGCTGGTCGCGGCGTACGCCGCGGAAGCCGTGTCCGACCAGCGCCGGCGCGGCTGCATGGTGGTCAATGCCGCCGTCGAGCTCATGCGCCGCGATCCGGCGGCCGCGCGGCGGGTTGAGGCGAGCTGGGACACCCTCGAGGTGGCGCTGACGTCGGCGCTGACCAGGGCCCGGGCGCAGGGCGAGATCCCGGCGGCGAAAGAACCGCGCGCGCTGGCCAGGTTCCTGCTGGTGGTGCTGCAGGGCTTGCAGGTCCTCGGCCGGGCGCAGCCCGATCCTGGCCGGGTGCAGGACGCCGCCGCGCAGGCCCTGAGCGTCCTGGGCTGAGGGATCGACGTGGCGAGAAGCACGCTGGCACACGCTCATAACAGAACGATCGATCTCGATAGGCGTGCCGCAAGCCAGGCGTTCGTGCTGCTGGGGACCGCGCAGGTGACGCTCATCGCCGCGATCACGGTCACCACGGTGGCGCTGCCGGTCATCGCGCGGGACCTGCGGCTGGATGAGTCCGGGCTGGTGCTGGTGTCCGCCGCTTACGGCATCTCGTTCGGCGGCCTGCTGACGCTCGGCGGCCGCCTGGCGGACCGGTTCGGGAGCAGGCTGATCTTCGCCGCCGGGACCATCGTCTTCGGCCTCGGGTCGATCGGCGCGGGCCTGGCGCCCTCGCCGTCCTTGCTGGTGGCCGCCCGGCTTGCGGCGGGGGCGGGCGCGGCGCTGGCGGCCCCGGCGGCGGTGGCGCTGCTCGGAGCGGTCTACCCGGACCCGGACCGGCACGGCCGGGCGCTGGCGATCTGGGGAGTGCTCAGCAGCGCAGGGGCGATTGCCGGGACCGTCGCGTCCGGCGTGCTGATCACCTGGGTGCCGTGGCGGTGGGTACTCGCGGCGCCGGCCGCCATCGCCGCCGTGACGGCCGCCGGCACCCCCCGGCTGCTGCCGGCCGGTCCGGCCCCGGTCACCGGGAGGATCGACTGGCCGGGAGCGGTGCTGGCAACGGCGGGGCTGGCCGCGCTGAGCTACGGGCTGCAGCGCCCGGGCTGGGCGATCGCCGCGGGCGTGGTGCTGCTGTCCGCGCTGGTCCTGGCTGAGCGGCGGTCGGCGGCTCCGCTGGTGCCGTTGTGGTTCCTGCGCCGGCGCGTCCTGCCGCTGGCTGCCGTCCTGCTCTGCGCCGCTGCCATGGCGGCGGCGTTCTTCCTGCTCTCGCTGTACCTGCAGCAGGTCAGGGGCCTGTCCCCGCTGCAGACGTCCGGCATCTTCCTGCTGCCGGTCCCGGCCGCTGTCACCGCCGGGCCGCTGGCCGGACGGCTGATCCGCCGCTTCGGCGCCCGGCGCGTCCTGGCCGCCGGTCTGCTCACGGCGGCGGCGGGACTCCTGCTGCTCAGCGTGCTGGCGGTGCCCTATCCCGGGCTGCTCGTCTTTCCGTTCGGCGCCGGCCTGGCCTTCTCCGCGTCGCTGGTCATCACGATGCAGGGCGCCGGGACCGCGCCGGCCGGCCTCGCGGCCGCCCTGGTGAGCACCGCGATGGAGACCGGACCGCCGCTCGGGCTCGCCACCCTGACCCGGGCCGCCACCGCCTACTCGCATGATCCGGCGGCGGGGGACCCGTTCGCGCTGCGGACCGCG
>JAIRTY010000574.1 GCA_031254715.1 Nocardiopsaceae bacterium
GACGGGCACGCTCGACGTAGCGCTCGAGCAGGACCGCCGGCCCGCCGAAGAACCGTTCCGCGCGGCTCCGGGCGGTCTCGAACGAGGCCCGCAGCTCGTCCGGGCCTGCCGCCGCGCTCATGCCGATGCCGCCGCCGCCCGCCGCTGCCTTCACCATGACCGGGTAGCCGATCCGGTCAGCCTCGGCCAGCGCGGTGCCCTCGTCGGTCACCGGCTCCCGGGTTCCGGCCGCCACCGGCACCCCCGCCTGCTCCATCAGGTTGCGGGCGCTGATCTTGTCGCCCATCTGCGCCATCGCCTCCGGCGGCGGCCCCACCCAGGTAAGGCCGACGGCGATGACCTGCCGGGCGAACCCGGCGTTCTCCGACAAGAACCCGTAGCCCGGGTGGACCGCCGCCGCGGCGGTCTTACCGGCCGCGGCCAGCAGCGCCTGCGCATCCAGGTAGCTGCGGGCCGGCTGGGGCGGGCCGATCAGCACCGCCTCGTCGGCCTCGGCCACGTGCGGCAGGTCCGCGTCGGCCTCCGAGTACACGGCGACCGACCGGATGCCCAGGCGGCGGGCGGTGGCGATGATCCGGCGGGCGATCTCCCCCCGGTTTGGCGACCAGCACCGACTCAAGCACCCGGGCAGCCTACCGGCACGCGGGCGGCCCGGCGGCGCACGACCCGGCGACGCGCGACCCGGCGGCGCACGGCCCGGCGGCGCGCGATCCGGCGGCGCGGCGGCTGGCGGCGCTACCGGCGGACGACGGCGCGGCGGCTGGCGGCCTTGCTCAGCGCCTCCACCACGCCCGGGTCATACTCCGCCGAGTCGAGCCGGAGCCGTTCCAGCGCGGCGGCGGTGCGGTCCCGGTCCACCGAGGCGCCCACCAGGTCGTCGAACGCGTTGGCGGCCCGGATGATGCGGCTGCTGACCGGCGCCTCGCCGTCCGGCCCGCGCCAGGGCATGCTCTGGCAGCGGACGATCTCGGCCAC
The DNA here is from genome assembly GCA_031254715.1 of Nocardiopsaceae bacterium. GTDB lineage: Bacteria > Actinomycetota > Actinomycetes > Streptosporangiales > Streptosporangiaceae > JAIRTY01. The sequence continues at coordinate 976 of JAIRTY010000574.1, forward strand.
CCGGTCGAGCACCCCCGCCTGCTGGATGACGCCCGCCCCCAGCTCGGCGATGCTGGCCTGGTCGGCGGGCGAGACCAGCACGGTGGCGCCGCCGGGAATCGGATCGCGCAGCGAGAGCTGCCCGATGTCGTGCATCAGCGCCGCGTACTCGAGCTCCAGCAGGTCGTTCTCGCTCATGCCGAGCTCACGGCCGACCGCGACCGACAGCTGGCTGACCCGGTGCGAGTGGCCGTCCTCCACATACCCGCCGACCTCGGTGACCCGCGCCAGCGCGCGGACGGTCTGCAGATAGGTCGCCCGGATCCCGGCGTAGCGGCGGAACGCCGCGTGCGTCACCAGCAGCGGGGCGATGAACACGGCCAGCGCCACCAGCCCCATCACCTGCGCGGCGAAGGAGATCAGGATCGCCGACGCGCCCGCCGCGACCTCCAGCGGCAGCTGGATGCGCATCTCGTCCCACAGCGTCACGCCGAACCTGGCCCGCAGCGCGTCGGCGCGGATCAGCGCCAGGGTCAGGCACTTCACCAGCCATCCCAGAGCGACCAGGGCGGTCATCGCGGCCAGCGCGAACCACCACTGGTGCTGCGGCTCACCGGTGGCGGCCAGCGGCCGGAACACGACCGCCACGCACGCCACCGCCAGCAGGCGGGACGCCATCCCGGCCACCCCCGGCGGGCGCCCGGCCGCCAGGTGAGGCAGTGCCCCGACCGTCATGCTGGCTGCGGTCACGACGATCACCTGCAGTGCCGACTGGGTCGCGGGCACCCCGCCCACGCTGGTCAGCAGCGAATACCCGAGCGCGCCGGCGATCGCGATCGGGGCGGCTTCCCGGTCGCCGGGCAGCGCCAGCCGGAGCAGCTCGCCCATGGCGATCAGCGCGCCGAACGCGAGCGCGGTGCGCGGCTGCACCAGGCCGGCCGTCGCCGTCTGCGCCACCGCGGCAACCACCAGCATGCCGGCGGCCGCTACCAGCAGCATCTCGCCCGACTCGGCCGCCTGCCACGAGGACCGCCGGGCCGGCCGCCGCACCGCGCCGCTCATCCCTTGCTCCTTCAACGGCTGTCAACGACACGCAGCGGCGTGGTCGGGTCATCGTGGTCTTGCACGGAAATGGCGTCACCGGCATCCGGCGGGGCGGCGGCCGGCTGCGGCCATCCTTCCCGCTTCAGCGCCGCCACGAACGCGTCCACCAGCGCCGGGTCGAACTGCGGCCCTGACCACCGGCGGAGCTCGGACAGTGCTTCCGGGACGCTCCGCGCCCCCCGGTAGGACCGGTTGGACGTCATCGAGTCGAACGCGTCGGCGACCGCGATGACCCTGGCGAACTCGGGGATCTCGTCCCCCACCAGGCCCAGCGGGTAGCCACGGCCATCCATCCGCTCGTGATGGTGCATGATGCCGGCCAGCGCCTCGTCCAGGAACCCGATCTCACGGACGATCTCCAGGCCGCGCATGGGGTGCAGCTGGATCGCGGCGAACTCTTCCTCGGTGAGGGCGCCGTTCTTCTGCAGCACCTTGGTCGGCACGCCGAGCTTCCCGACGTCGTGCAGCATGCCGGCGTATCTGATGGCGTCCACCCGCTCGGCCCGCATGCCGACTTCCCTGGCCAGCATGGCGGCCCCGCGGGACACCCGCTCGCTGTGGCCGCGGGTGTAGTAGTCCTTGGTCTCGACCGCCTGGCAGAGCGCCGCCATGGTGGCGGCGTAGGCGCGCTCCTGGGCGGCGAACTGGCCGATCGCCCAGCGCGCCACGAACAGCGGCACCAGCGCCAGGATCGCGCCCACCGGCCGCACGCCCACGCTCCACAGTGCCGCCATCAGCAGGCCGAGCGTCGCGTAGCAGACGTCGGAGAAAAACAGCAGCGGCAGGCTCAGGCCGATGCCCTTCGGGCTGCCGCCTGCCTGCCGGGCGAGCTTGAGCATCCCGCCCAGCAGGCCCAGGTTGACCAGCACATGGACCACAGCGGCGGCGGCGAACGGGCCGATGATCGCGGGGAACTCGGCCCGCCCTGGCGTCCCCACCCGGCCGCCGAGCGCGAGGTAGGTCTCGGCCGCGGCGTAGGCGCTGAGGGTGTACATGGCGGCGTTGAAGACCCGCTGACTGAACCGGACGCCGGTGCGAACGGTGATCAGCACGGAGGCGCCGACCACCGCGGCGCCGGCCGGGCCGATCAGCACCACCGCGGCGAGGCTGATCGCCGAGCTGGGGGACCAGGCGGACTGCCGGGAGGTGAGCGTGGTGGCCAGCGAGTCGCAGACCAGGAGCAGCACCGCCAGCGTGATCAGCGCCGTCAGCCAGTCGAGGTGGACGCCTGACCGGACGACCGGGATCAGCACCCGGACCAGCACGCAGACCGCGGCCAGCAAGACCGCGGTCATGTACACCCATGCGGGCCGCGACAGCCTACCCAACGGCTCCCCTCCGCAGTCCGGTCGTGCCCAGGATATGCATGCCGGCGGCCTATTCCCAGCTCACGCCGTTGCCATGACTGGCTTTGCAGGCGGCTGCCTGGTTCATCGGTGACCTCCCCCTCCCCTCCCGGCGGTCACGGAGCGCGCTCACATACGCCCGCTCTACGCTTATGCCAGCACTCAGGGTAACCCTAACGGCCCGCCCCGGGGCAGTACCGACGATCCGTTATCAGCAATTAGTTAAATGCCACGTACAGATGGTAACGAACGGTAGCGGTGCGCGCGACTGTCGTTCCTGGAGCGCGGGCCCTGCGGACGGGCCGGGCGTGCCCGGGGCCTGCGGGGGCGGCGGACGGCACGCGGCGCGGCGGGAGTACTGCCGGGAGCGCTGACGCCGGGGCGCCCTTATTCGGCGCTGATCTCGTCGGCTTCCATGGTGACGCGGATCTCCTGGATGCGGGCCATCACCTTGGCCCGCAGCTGGACCGGCACCGCGTCATATCCGCAGTACTTGTGCACCAGCTGCTTGATGATCTCTTCCAGGCCATACTCGCGCAGGCAGGGGCCGCATTCGTCGAGATGCTGGCGGATCTTGGCGTACCCGGGATCGTCGATTTCCCCATCCAGGTAGGAATAGACCTGCTCCAGTACCTCGCTACACGGCGTTTCATGAGGCTTCCCGCAGCTCATGGCGTGTCCTCCCCGGCCCCGTTCCCGGTCCCCGCGGTATCAGGACCCGTCACCGACGCCCGCGCGAGCCCCCGGTCGGTGGCGTAGTCCTGGAGCATGTCCCGGAGCTGCCGGCGACCACGGTGCAGGCGGGACATGACGGTGCCGATCGGCGTGCCCATGATGTCGGCGATTTCCTTGTAGGCGAAGCCCTCAACGTCGGCCAGGTAGACGGCGATCCGGAACTCCTCAGGCAGCCCCTGCAGCGCCCGCTTGACGTCGGAGTCGGGCAGCCGTTCCAGCGCCTCGGCCTCGGCCGACTTCAGCCCCGCTGAGGTGTGCGACGCCGCCCGGGCCAGCTGCCAGTCCTCCACGTCCTCCGCGCCGGAGCGCTGCGGCTCGCGCTGCCGCTTGCGGTAGGAGTTGATGAACGTGTTGGTCAGGATCCGGAACAGCCAGGCCTTCAGGTTGGTACCGGGCTGGAACTGGTGGAAGGACGCGTACGCCTTGGCGAACGTCTCCTGGACCAGGTCCTCGGCGTCGGCGGCGTTGCGCGTCATCCGCATCGCCGCCGAGTAGAGCTGATCCAGGTACGGCAGCACTTCGTCCTCGAAGCGCCGGCTGCGCTGCTCCAGTGTCTCAGCTACCGGACCCACCTCCTCAGGCACTCCCGCTCCGCGGGCGCCTCCGTCTGGGCCGGAGAATACCTTCCCCGTCCAGCCGGCGCTGCTAGCGGGCACCGCGGCAGGACCCTCCACTGGTGGGTAGCTGGCAACGAACACGACCGGTGCAACAGGCCCCGGGCCAGGATCATTCCGCCACCGGCGGGGTTGCGGTCACCTTCGCGCCTGCTTGCCGCATTGTGGCATTCTTCCCCCACTGCGGGCGGGGATGCGCCGGGTTCGCCGGCGGCTGGCAGCGGGGCCGGCCCGGCGTCCAATTGACGGACATTCCCGGCATAAGCGTGGGAAGCTGCCAGGCCGGGTCCCGGCCCGGCAGCGGGTAGCCCTGGTACTTGCCGGCAGCCGGTGAGGAGCCGGTGGCGGCGGGGAACATTAGCCGTAAGGGTCGCGTGAAGCCGGCAAACCCGACAGCGACTGTGCCCGCGCCGCACCGGGCGGGGCAGGCATAGGAGCGCCCGGTCACGGGCGGGCTGCCGCGCCCGGGACCCGTGACCGGCGGCGGATGGAGTCGAAGTGACCGCAGCTGGGGCGAGCCCGCTGGCCGTCCTGGGGTCAGGCTCCCTGGCGGCGTACTGGCGGTTCCACCGCGCCGTGGCAGCCGCACAGCTGGCGGCCTGGCTGCCGGCCGGGCGGCGGCTGCTGGTGGACATCTCCGGGCCGCGCTCGGGCAGCGCCGCGCAGGCGGCTGCCGCCGGGCACCGGGTGGTACGGGTCAGGTGGGCACCGGCCGGGCCAGAGCCCGCCCGGGCGGGCGACCTTCCCCGGTATGCCAGGACCGGAGCGGTCCAGGGGGCTGCCGTCCCTCCCGCCCTCCCGCAGCGGCCCGCCGGGGGCCGGATGGTCACGGTCGCGGCCGAGCCGGCCAGCCTGGCGTGCCTGGCAGGCGGCTGCGCGGACGGGGTCATCGCGGACGACAGCGCGCTGTCGCGGCACCTGATGGCGGAGGACCTCGCCGCCGAGATCGCCCGGGTGCTGCGGCCCGGCGGTGAGCTGCTCTGCTGCGTGGACTCGCTGGTGCTCGGGATGGCGATCCTGGCCGAGCAGCACCGGTGGGCGCACCTGACCGACGTGCCGCACGCCGAGGTCGTCCTGGTCCCCTGGCCGGACGGCACCATCACCAGGTGCTTCGGCGCCGCCCAGTTCCGCGACCTGCTCACCGAGGCGGGCCTCGACGTGCGCTGGATCCGGCCCCGGACGGTGCTGTCACCGTCCACGGTTGACCATGTGCTGCGCCGGGAGCCGGGCGCGATCGCCCGGCTGGTACGGGCGGAACTGGCGGCGTGCGCGCAGGGACCAGCGGGCGACGACGCCGACGAGCCGTTCGGCATCTACCTCCTGGCCGCCGCCCGCAAGCCCGGCTAGCGGCCGGGCTAGCGGCGCACGCGGTCCCGCTTGGACTGGCACTTGACGCAGCGGGAAGCCTCCGGGCGGGCCTGCAGCCGCCCGTCCGGGATGGGCGCGCCGCAATCGACGCAGGTGCCGTAGGTGCCCTGCTCGATCCGGGCCAACGCGTCAGCGACCTCGCCGCGCTGGCGCTGCGCCGCCGACAGCATCGCATCGGTGCGGTCGTTCTCGGACAGGTTGGCCCCGGCGTCCGCCGCGTCCTGCGGGTTCTCGGGATTGCCGTCGCCCCCGGGCCGCTCGCCCTGCAGAACCATGATCGTCCTGTCGAGTTCCCCGCTTATCTCCTTGAGGCGCTTGCGCGCGCTGACACCATCCACGGGGTCCTCCTTCCTTGGGGTAGACGAGAGCGGGCATCGCCGGGATACGCCGCCTGGATACCGGCGGCTGGTTACAGCGAACCGCCCGTGGCGGTGCTACTCGGCTCCGGCTCGATCAGCCGCGGGCCGTTGTTGCGCACCGAATTGACGGCCATGGACACCGGATACGATGTGAGTCCCCCGGCCACAGCGGGCGCGAGCAGCGCGCGCACGTCCGAGGGGTCGTTGTTCGCCGGATCCAGCCACTCCGGCCACTGGTCCGGCGCGATCACCATCGGCATCCGGTCGTGGATATGGCCGATCTCATCCTCGGCCCGGGTCGTGATGATCACGGCAGTCCAGAGCCAGGCCCCGGGATGATCATCCGGGTAGGAATGGTCACGCCACAGCTCGTACAGGCCGGCGAACGCCAGCCCCTCGCCGTCGGCGCGGTGGATGTAGTACGGCTGCTTGCGGGCCTTGGGCGGGCCGGGCACGCTGATCCACTCGTAGAACCCGTCCGCCGGCAGCAGGCACCGGCGGCGGGTGAATGCCCGGCGGAACGACGGCTTGGAGTCCACCGTCTCGACCCGCGCGTTGATCAGGCGGCTGCCGATCGAGGCCTCCTTGGCCCAGGACGGCACCAGCCCCCAGCGGACAACCCGCAGTTCCCGGGCGGCAGGCTCGGCGTGCTCCGCGGCTGCCCCTCGCCCGGCGGCCGCGCCGTCACCGGGCCCGCCGTCGCCGGACCCGGGCCCGCCGTCGCCGGACCCGGACCCGCCCGCCTTACGCGCGGCCGAGCCGTCGCCGGACCCGCCGGACCCGCCGGACCCGCGGGGACCGCCCGGCCCGCGGGGACCGCCCGGACCGCCGGGACCGCCGGATCCGCGGGGACCGCGCTCGAGCACCGCATACACCGGCTTCGTCGGGGCCACGTTGTAGTCAGGCTGGAGCGACTCGGTGACACGGTCGCGCTCCACGCGGAACTCCGCGAGGAGCTCCGCGCGCTTGCGCGCAGACGCGTACCGGCCGCACATCTCATCTCCTGACCCTGCCCAGGAAGGCACCAGCGGGGAAGCGCAGAATGTCGCATTCATAGCCCGCCGCGAGCCTGCCAAAACCTTCCGGCGGGCCCGGCCGCCCCGGGCGCCATCACATGATGTTCTCTCTTGACACTAGCCGAGTCCAGGACAAGCGGGTGTCCCGCAGGTCACCGGCCTGCCGCCCGGCCCCCAGGCATCCCAGCGGCAGGCTGAAGATGGGCACCGCGTGCCCTACGCTCTAGATCGTGGATGGGCCGCACCAGGACACCGGCCCCGCCAGGCTCTGGCGGGCGCCGGCTGCGGACGGCCCGGTGCGCGCCCGGATCACGCTGCCCGGATCGAAATCCATGACAAACCGGGCACTGGTGCTCGCGGCGCTCGCTGACGGGCCCGGCACCATCTCCGGCGCGCTGCTGGCGAGGGACACGATCCTGATGACCGGCGCGCTGGCCGCGCTGGGGGCCACCGTCCGCCGCGGCACCGCCGCCTGGCAGGTGACACCCGGTCAGGCGAGCCACGACGCCACCGTGGACGTCGGCAACGCCGGGACCGTGATGCGGTTCGTGCCGCCGGTCGCCGCCCTGTCTCAGGTGGCCGTCCGGTTCCGCGGCGACGCCCGGGCATCCGAGCGGCCGGTCGGGCCGCTGCTGGCGGCGCTGCGCGAGCTCGGGGCGCAGATCGAGGACGAGGGCCGCGGCGCGGTCCCGTTCACGGTCCGGGGCAGCGGCTCGCTGGCCGGCGGGCCGGTCACGCTGGACGCGTCGGCGTCCTCCCAGCTCGTCTCCGGCCTGCTGCTCGCCGCGCCCCGGTTCGAGAAGGGCATCGAGATCCGGCACGAGGGCACGCGTGCTCCCTCGGCACCCCATATCGCCATGACCGTCCAGATGCTCAGGGAGGCCGGCGCCGACGTGGCGGCGGAATGCCGGCACGGCCCGGCCGGGACCGGCCCGGCCG
>JAIRTY010000611.1 GCA_031254715.1 Nocardiopsaceae bacterium
CTTCCATGCAAAAAAAGATGCAATATATTGCAGGACAGGAGTTAAACGACGTTCCGAATCTGTATCTCTCTAAAGAAACGCTCTCGGAGGTCATTTTAGTAGATCAAAATCCTATCGGCCGTTCTTCACGGTCAAATCCGGCTACGTATATAAAAGTGTATGATGATATTAGAGAATTATATGCGCAACAACCCATAGCCAAACAGCGCAATTATAAACCCGGATTTTTCTCGTTTAATGTGCCGGGCGGACGTTGCGAAACGTGCGAAGGCGAAGGCGTAATCCATCCCCAGACCCCCCCGGCGGGGCATGCCCCGCGTCGCGGGTGACGTGCAGCAGCCGCACCTCCGCCTTGCCGTACCGGGCCGGGCCAAGCACGGCGCCGCCGCCGGAAGCGCTGGTCATTGGCTCATCAGCTCCCTCGGTAGACGGTGTAACCGTACGGCGACAGCAGCAGCGGAACGTGGTAGTGCTCACCGGGCGTGGTCACGAACACGACTGTGACCTCGGGAAAGAAGGCCGGTCCGGAGCCCGCCGCCAGGTAGTCGCGGACCGCGAACACCAGCCGGCAGGTGGCCGGCCCTGGGCCGGGCGGGCCGGGCAGGCCGGTGACCCGGCCATCGGGGCCAGTGACCGCGGCGGCAAGCCGCTGCCAGCTCCCGTCCACTTGGTGGTCGAGGGTGACCGGCACCCCGGCGGCCGGGCGGCCGCGGGCGGTGTCGAGCACATGGGCGGAGATACCGGTCACGTTCCTGCCAGCTTCCGTAGCCGGAGGGCGGTGATCTTACCGATCTCGCTGGCGGCCACGGCCAGCTCGGTGCCGGGGTCGTTGGCCATCCGGCGCCGCAGCTCGGAGAGGATCTCCGGGGCGCCCCGGCCGGCCGCGCAGATCAGGAACACGTGCCCGAACCGGCGCTCGTAAGCGCCGTTCGCCTCCCGCAGTTCCGCCAGCGTGCCCGGATCGGCGCCGACCCCGGCCTGTTCCCGGCGGGACTGCCCGGCCACGTCCGGCCCGCGGTCGCCGATCCGCGGGTGGCTAGCCATGGCGGCTGCAAGCTCGCCGGGCCCGCGTTCCGCCCATGCCCGGTCCGCCGCGGCGAGCAGGTCAGCCAGGTCCCGGTAGGGCCGCCCGGCCGCCACCTGCCGGGCCCAGCCCGGTGCCTCGCAGCAGCCGCGCAGAGCGGCCGCGGCCTCGTCCGCTGGCAGCTCGTTCAGCCAGGCCAGCCCGGAGCCTGCGGCCGGGCCATCCGGCCGGGCGGCCGCTGCCGGGACGCCCCGGCCCCTGGGTTCGTGGCTCGGCCGGTCAGCCATCAGGTCGGCTCCCGTCGCTGGACCCCTCCTGCCGCCGGAAACGGCGGCAGAGGCAATTCTGCCAGCGGCCGGCCAGGCACGACCGCTTCCCGGGCCGCGGGCAGGTAGCACCAGGCCGCCGTCCCGCTCATGCAGCCGCAGTTGGCGCGGCCGCGGGCCGCCCGCAGGGAACCGGCGGGGTCCCAGGTTGTAGTAACGCCCGCTGCCGTAGCCGATGCGTATCTCCCGGATGCCCGGCCGCTCCCGGGCCAGCCAGGGTCCCCAGCGGGATGCCCAGCCCGGTGCCGCCGGTCGGCGTGTGCGCGTTGCCTGCCACAACCAGCGTGCGGGAGCCGGGTGGTGCGGGAGCCGGGTGGTGCGGCAGCCAGGGTGCGGCCTGCCATCGGCCTCGGGCCGATCAGGCGGTACGTGCGAGGATGCGCTGCTCAGTGACGCCGGGCTGGTCCTCGAGCTCGACACGTACTTTCCGGCCGGGCTCGGACAGATAGAGGCTGATCGCCTCTGTTAGTGCCTCGCGCAACTCGCTCATGTCCCGGCCGGTCGCGAAGCACCCGGGCAACTCGACGACCTCGGCCCACAGGTCCCGACCCGCCTCGCGATGAATGCGCCCCGTGTAGGCGCGTTCCTCGCTGGCCATCAGTCGCCGCCTCCCTTAAGGCCCGCCTGGCGGAGTATGGCTGCCGCCAAGGCAGGCGAGTAATCCCTTCCGCGGTGGCGAGGAAGGGGTGATAGGCCTACAACCTGGCTTGATCATCTTCACCACGTGCTTGCCCCCGAGAGCCTCAGTCCAGCCGTTCTTCTTTAAGCAACTTCTTTAACGTTCGCTGGTTGAGCACCCGATGAAGTGCCTCGCTCACGTGCTCTCCTGTCCGTTGAGTGTAGAGGGGAGCAAGGGTGGCAGCCAGGACTGACATTCTGTTGTGAGCGCGGCCTGCTCAGGGCAGCATGCCTGAGTAGGCAGGGCATGCGCCGGGGACCCACTGAGGATCCGGCGGGGGTGTGGTGAGTTCGGGCTGGTAGTGCGGGCGCAACTTGAGTCTGGCCGTGATCGCTGCGGTGTGCCACACTTAGAACAGTCACTCAAGCACAACCACGAGGAGCGGTGATCGTGCCGACGTTTGACTTCATGCTGCGGTTGAACCGCGCACCAGCCGAAGACGAGATCGAAGCACTCTATGAAGCGACGCATGGGGACGCTGACGTCGAATGGAACCCGGACACAGACTTCGGAGCGGTCACGCTCAACCGGGATGCGGACACGCTGACTGAGGCAATCGTCTCCGCCATCCAGGACGTTGAGCGAGTTCCCGGGCTTCGGGTCGTGGGGGCCGCCCAGGACGACCCCGTCACGATGCTGGATATTGCCCGGCGTACCGGGCGAACCCGCACCTCCGTGCGCATGCTCGTCAACGGCCAGCGTGGCCCTGGCGGATTCCCAGCGCCTTCCCTGGTGACAACCGGGGGCGAGAAGCTGTGGGACTGGGTAGACGTCGCCACATGGCTGCGCGACCGGATGGGACTGGCCCTAGAGGTAACGCCGCACGAGCTGATCACTGCGGACCGGCTGCTCGCCGCCCGGGCAGAACTAGAGGCGGAGCCCGACGAGCAGACGCGAGCCGCGCTCAGCGGACTGCTCCATGCGTCCTAGCCCGGGCAGACGAGCATGACCGCCACGGAGCGGGCTGGGCGGGAATCGCTCGCCCCGGCTGGCACCGGGCACGGCAGGGGACGTGGCTGAGTTCGGGCTGGTGGTGCGGGCGCGGCGGGCGGTGACCCCGGAGGGGGTACGGCCGGTCACGGTGGCCGTGGCAGGCGGCCGGATCGCGGCGGTTACCGGGCCCGGGGAGCGCCTCGACGCGGCCGAGGTCACTGAGCTCGCGGGCGACGAGGTGCTGCTGCCGGGCCTGGTGGATAGCCATGTCCACGTCAACGAGCCGGGCCGGACCGGCTGGGAGGGCTTCGCGTCCGCGACCCGGGCGGCCGCCGCCGGCGGGGTGACGACACTGGTCGACATGCCGCTGAACAGCGTGCCCCCGACCACGACGGTGGCGGCGCTGCGGGTCAAGCAGGAAGCGGCCAGCCGGAACGCGCGGGTGGACGTGGGGTTCTGGGGCGGTGCCGTTCCCGGCAACCTCGCCGGCCTGGCCGGGC
>JAIRTY010000677.1 GCA_031254715.1 Nocardiopsaceae bacterium
CCCTGGCCCTGATGGCCAGGTCGGCCTGAGCGGCCACCCCGACCGCGGACGGCCGGATCAGCCGCGGGGCGTAGCCGCTGCGGTCGATCTGGATCCGGATCGCCGCCTCCGCGTCGGCGGCCGCGGTCTCGGCGTCCCCTCGCCACAGCGCCTGCTCGGCGAGCAGGCCGCGGGCGATGTACTCGCTGAAAGCCTCACCGGGCCAGAATGGCTGCAGCCAGGTGAGCCGCTCCGCCACGACCGGGCTGCCGCGCGCCACGTCTATGAACAGGGCCATGCCGGACAGCACCGCCTCGCGCTCGGTAGTGACGCGGACCGGGAAGCCATCGGCCAGCTCCTGCGCGTGGTCCCAGTTGCCGTCGGCCACGTGCGCGAGGTAGTGCAGGTATTGCAGGTCAAGCCCATACGGCGCAAGGCCGAGCCCGGCCTCCTCCGCCCGCTGGACACCTTCGTGCGCGGTGGCGCTCGCCTCGGCCAGGTCGCCCCGCTCCAGGTGGGTGTTGGTCAGGAAGAAAGCGGCGCGCAGCTGCACGCCGAGCACTCCGGCCTCCCGCGCCTGCCGGTGCGCCAGCGTGTACAGGCTGATGGCGTCGGGGACCCGGCCTGCCCGCTCGTCCAGCTGTCCCAGCGTGACCAGGGCATCCGCCTCGACCCAGGGCGCGTCAGCGGCGCGGGCGGCCTCCCTCGCCCGCTGCGCCCAGGTCCGGGCCTGTGCCTCCTCCTGGGTATGCACCAGGGTTTGCGCATAGGTCGCGAGCGACCGCGCATGCGGCCAGCTCGGCGGGTCATCCGGCAGCGCGGCGATGGCCTTCCTGGCCGCCGCCACCGCGGGCTCCTTCTCACCGGCCTCCAGCAGGTAGTAGGCCAGCCGCTCGCTGGCCCGGCAGAGCAGCTTCGGGTCGCTGTCGCCCTCCCCGTCCCCGAGGTAGTTGATCAGCCGCCGGAGCTGGTGCACCGCGCGGGGCACGTCACCGCTCGAGCCCGCGCTGGACGCGGAGTCGAACGCGAGCCAGCCGCGGCTCATGCCCGCCTGCTTCTCCGGCTCGCTGACCCGATCCCACAGGGCCAGCGCCTGGTCGTAGTGCCGGTGCGCTTCCGCCGGGGCTGCCAGCCGCTTCGCCTCCTGGGCGGCCCGGATGGAGGCGGTGAACGCGCCCGGTATGTCATGGCTGGCGAGGCTGTGGTGGGCCAGCTCGGCCGCAGCGCCGGGCATCGAAGCCAGCTGCGGATCGTCCGCCATCAGCTCGGCCAGCTTCGAGTGCAGCCGGGTCCGCTCGCCCGGCAGCAGGTCCGCGTAGGCGGCCTCCCGCAGCAGCGCGTGCCGGAACGCGTAGCCCTGAGCCCCGTCCGGGATGAGCAGCTGGTGTGCCACCGACTCCCGGACGGCCTGCTCGTAGTCGCCGACAGCCAGCCCGCACGCCGCCCGGAGCAGCTCATCCTCGACCCGGCGGCCTGCCACCGCGGCGGCGTTCAGTACCTGCTGGGCCGCGGGCGACAGCCGTTGCATCCGGGCGAGCAGCAGCTCCGCCAGCCCGGACGGGATGCCGGGGCTCTCCGGGAGACTGGCGCCGTCACCGGACGCGGCCAGCAGTTCCTCGGCGTAGTAGGGGTTTCCCTCGGCGCGCCTGATGATCCCTTCCAGCTCGGCCGCGGTCAGCGGCCGGACCGCCAGCGCCCGCAGGTGCTCGGCGATGGCCTCATCGGTGAGCGGGCCGAGCTCGATCATCGTGATGCTGGGCAGCCGGGCGAGTTCCGCCACCACGGCCCGCAGCGGATGGCTGCGGTAAAGGTCATCCGACCGGTAGGTGGCGATCACCGCAATCCGCTCCCGGTGCAGCACCCGGCTCAGAAACGTCAGCAGGTCCCGGGTCGAACGGTCGGCCCAGTGCAGGTCCTCGAGCATCAGGACCACCGGCGAGGTGGCGGCCAGCTCCGACAGCATGCCCAGCACCGCTCCGAACAGCTGCTGCTGGACCATGCCGGCCAGATCCCTGGCCGCGGGCTCGACGGTGCCACGGTCCGGCAGCAACTGGCTCAGCACCGGGCGCGCGGCCAGCGCGTCGGCCAGCGGCCCCGCCGCCGAGGGCCCGGTGACGGCGTTCCGCAGCGCGTCGGCCAGCGGGAAGTAGGGCACGCTGTCACCCAGCTCGGCGCTGCGGCCAGAGAGCACCATGAAGCCCCGGGCGGCGGCCCGTGCGCCTACCTCGGTGATCAGGCGCGTCTTGCCGACGCCGGCGTCGCCGCTGATCACGGCCCCGGCCGGCTCTCCGGCTGCGGCCTGATCGAGCAGGCGGGTGACCCGGCCGAGCTCAGCCGACCGGCCGACCAGTTCACCAGGACACCCTTGCAGCACGCATCAAGTATCCCAGCCAGTTGCGACATTCCGGGCCACCGGTCGCGGTCAGCGGTGCGCGGGCCGCGTCAGCGGGGCCAGCCGGGCTAGTAGGCCGCGGTGGCACCTTCCTGACCAGGGCCGGGCGGGACGGCATACCGCTGCTCGGCCGCCTGCACGTCTGGCAGCCCGATGAAGTCGAGGAACTCGCCGAACGCGGGGAGCCCGGCCAGCGCGGCGGCTGGCGTCCCGGCGGCGGCGATCTCCTGCAGCACCTGGCGCATGCCCGCGGTCGCCGCGAGCAGCGTGCTGATGGGGAAGATGACGATCCGGTAGCCAAGCTCCCGCAGGCGGCCGAGGCTGAGCGGCGGTGTTTTCCCGCCTTCGGCCCAGTTGAACAGCAGCGGGACACCGGGAAAGGCGCGCGCGGTCTGCTCGGCTTCCGCGTCGCTCGTGAGCGCCTCGATGAACAGCACGTCCGCCCCGGCCCTGAGATACTGCCGCCCCCGCTCCAGCGCCGCTGGCAGGCCCTCCACCGAGCGGGCGTCGGTCCTGGCGATGATCACGAACTCGGGATTGGCCCTGGCCTCGGCCGCCGCCCGTACCTTCTGTGCCATCTCCGCCGCCGGGATCACCTGCTTGCCTTCCATGTGGCCGCAGCGCTTCGGAGCGACCTGATCCTCCAGGTGGATGGCGGCGGCCCCGGCCGCCTCGTACGCGGCCACCGTGCGGATCACGTTCAGCGGGTTGCCGTAGCCGGTGTCAGCGTCGGCGATCACCGGGATGTCGACGCAGGCGGCGATCCGGGCGGCATTCCCGGTCATCTCGGTCATCGTGAGCAGGCCCACGTCCGGCCGCCCCAGCAGGGCCGCCGAGGTCCCGAACCCGGTCATGTAGACGGCGGCGAAACCGGCCTCCTCGACCAGCCGGGCGGCCAGCGGGTCGAACGCGCCCGGCGCCACGATCGTCTCACCGGACTCCAGCAGCGCCCGCAGTCGCGCCGGGCCGCCCGGCCGCGGGGTCAGGCGGCCGGTCACGGCGACCCGCCGCCGTCGAGCCTGCTGAGCCGCGCCTGCAGATCGTCCAGCCTGGCGTGCACCAGCGCGACCTCGGCGGCCAGCGTCGCCATCGCCGCCGGATCCGGCGCCTCGCCGCGGGCCGGCCCTTCGCCGCGTGCCAGCCATTCGCCGGGTGCGCGCGGTTTGCCCGGGGCCGGGCCGGGACCGGAACCGCCCGGCGGGCCGGGCAGGACGCCGGATGCGCTGGCGGCCCGGGCCGGGCCGGCCGGCCAGCCCCACTCGCCTGCCGTGACCGGGACCGGCCGGTCCAACCGGGAGGCGAAGTCGGCGAACGACAGGAACGGGCGGCCGGCCAGACAGGCCGGGCAGGCCGCGGTCAGGCACCGCCAGCCAGGGAAGCCCCGGCCGGAATCGGCCAGGCCTGCCGCCGGCTGGCCGCAGCCGCACCGGCCAGCGCGCACCGCCCGCACCCGCTGCCTGCTGTAACGCAGGCCCCGGTCGTACCGGAGGTAGCGCCCGGAGGCGGTGATCTCCAGCAGCACCGCCGCCCGGTGCTCGGTCGCGCATCCGAGCGCCGTTGCCTCGGCCCGGGTGTGCAGGCAGTAGAAGCCGCATCCGCACCAGCGGACCGGCGGGGCGTGCCGCCTGCGCCACGCGCAGGAGGCGTCGGCAGTGACGCCGTATACGCGGTGGGCGCCGATGGTCAGCCCGGCGAACCCGGCCCGCCGCCCGTCGGCCGCGAGCACCGCGTGCGCCAGCTTGAAGCCCGTCAGCGGACGGTCCGGCCGCTCCCGGCGGCCCGGCCAGGACAGCACTTCTCAGCCTGCGGCGGCCGGCTCCGGGTCGGGTGCCTCCTGCGGCGGCGGCGCGGCTTCGGCCCTGCCGGGCTCGGCGCGCGGCAGTTCCGCGTCAGCCGGGGCCGCCAGGTCATCCTCGACATAACCGGACGCCCGCTTCTTGCCTAGCTGCATGGCCGTCTCCCTCCGGCATCGGCTGTCGCCCCGCGCACCAGGGCATTTCTTCGTTCCTATCAGAGCCGGGCGGCGGGGTGAAGACGCGGCAGGGCAGCGGGGGACGGCGCGGCAGGGCGGCGGGTGACGGCGCGGCAGGGCGGCGGGAGACGGCGCGACAAGGCGGCGGGTGACGGCGAGGCTGGGCCCCAGGCCGGATCGGGAGGGTACTTACCGGGGCCCAGGTCCGGCGGCCGTCGGTCATGGAAGCAAGCACCCGCCGCCATAGAAAGCTTCCTCCGCTCCGCTTCCGGGCCCGCATGAATAACGCCCGGCCGGGTAGCCGCCGGAAGAAAGGAGGACTTGTCAGTGGATTTTTCCGGCTGGCGGCGTCGCGCGTCCAGCCGCCGCGCCACCCGGCAGTTGCGGCGGCGGGCAGGGATACGGAGCTGGTGCCGAGCCCCGGGCTCGGACGGGCTTTCCTCGCAGGCCCGGGCGATGGTATTGGAGCTCGAGGCGGAGCTGAGGCAGCTGGCGCCCACCCTCGACCCGTAGTGGCGCGCCCGGCAATTCCTGCCGAAGGCCAATAAGGCCTGCAATCCACGAGCCTTCGAGCGCAATTTCCTGGCTATTTCGCCCAGCTATGGTGAGCACCATTCAGCCGTCGGCGGTGCTGCACCCCGGACGAGGACGCCCGGCACGATGCCTACGCCGGATTCGTGTCCGAGCTGGCTACCGCGGGCATGGCGGCCGCGCCGGCCGCGGCCTGACTTGGCAGGCGCTGGATTATGAGCAGGGCGATGTCGTCCCGGGCCTGCTCGTTGCCGACCATGGCTCCCATCACAGCCGCGCACGCGGCCTCCGGCTGCTGCGCCGTCACGACCTTGCACAGCCGGGTGAGGCAGTCGTCCAGCGGCTCGCGCGGGCGCTCGATCAGCCCGTCGGTGTAAAAGCAGGCCACCGCGCCCGGCGGCAGCTCCGCCGTGCCGACCGGCCGCTCCGCGTCCAGAGCGACCCCGATCATCAGGCCGGGATCGCCGCCGACAGGCTCGGCGGGGTGGCCGGGACGGGCGATAACCGGCGGGAGGTGCCCGGCCGAGCAGAGGCTCACCCGGTCCAGCCCCGGATCGAACACCGCGTACAGCACCGTGGCCAGGATCGCTGGCTCGAAATGTTGCATCTTCCGGTCCAGCCGCGCCAGCACCTCGGCCGGGTCGGACGTCTCCAGCGCATAGGCACGCAGCGCGCTGCGCATGCGGCCCATGGCCACCGCGGCCGCCAGCCCGGAGCCTGCCACGTCCCCGATCACCACGCCCAGCTCGCCGGAGGGGAGGACGAACACGTCGTACCAGTCCCCGCCGGCGACACCGTTGCCCGGCACATACCGGGCCGCGAACTCCATTCCGGGAAAGGCCGGCGGAGCCGCCGGAAGCAGGCTCCGCTGCAGTGCGGCCGCGGCGGCCCGGTCGGCCCGCGCTTGCTGCGACGCCACCGCCACCGCGGCCCGGTCCGCCGCGAGCTGGAGCAGTTCGGCGTCGTCGCCGGTGAACTGACGGGGACTGAACGCGCCGACGTGCAGAACGCCGACCACGGCTCCGGCGGCCACCAGCGGCACCCCCAGCAGTGCCTGGACTCCCTTCTCCACCAGGATCAGGCTGACCCCTGAGCTGTGATTCACCTGATCCAGGATCACGGGGGCGCGGTCGGCGGCGACGCGTCCGACGAAGCTGCTGCCGGGCCACGCGCGGACGCCCTGCCGCAGCTCCTCTTCCAGCCCGCAGGCCGCGGCTACCACCAGTTCGCCGGACCCGGCATCGGCCAGCAGCAGCGTCGCCGTGTCGGCCCGGAGGACAGCCCGCGCCCGTTCCAGCAGCTCGGTGAGCAGGTCATCCTCGGCAAGTAAGGACAGGCTGAGGTCGGTGAACGCCTGGATATCCTGGAGCCTGCCCCTTGTCGCCCCGGGCTCGTCCTGCACCATGTGCCCGCTCTCTGCCGAGACGTGCGCACAAGCGTACTTGCCGCCATCAGCGGGCGCCAGCGCAAGCGGGGGCGTCAGCCGCCAGGGGCGCCGACCGCAGCCAGGTCCCGGTACCGCCGACTCCGCCGCTCGTCCGCGCTCAGCCCGCCCCAGACGCCGTGCGCCTGGCCGGTCGACAGCGCGAACGAGAGGCATTCCTGTCGCACCTGGCAATCCTCGCAGACCGACTTGGCAGCCGCAGCCTGGTCCTGCGCCGGGCCGAGGGCCGAGATCGGGAAGAACAGCTCAGGATCGGCCGACCGGCACGCAGCGCGTGCCCACCAGTCCTGCCCGTACTCAGTCACGCTCATCAGCACCTCGCAGCTGCTCCGGTAACGGTTGCCGCGCCGCCTGGGCGGCGCCACCGCACCTCTGACTGCCCGCGGCTTCGGGTCCTATTCCGGTCGGCCCGGAATCCGCCTCAAGGCTGGCCGCCCGGCCGTTCCCGGCCAGGACGCCCGGGGTGCGCCCGACCGGTGCCGCGACCACGATCACGCCCACGCAGGTCCACAGCAGCCACCAGGTGTGCGTGATGATGGCTGCCCCGCCTGCCAGGAAGGCCGCGATACCACGCCGATCAGCTGGGCATCCGCGCTGCTACCAGCGGCGATTCTCGCTGGCTGCCCGTTTCAAGAGTTTTCGCTCGGGTAGCGGCGGACGGATCACGAGCGAAGGAAGTGTCACATGAAGAGCGGGAGTCAGACTGCACTAGCCCTGGCCTGCGGGTATCTGCTGGGGCGGCGTCGCAAGATGCGACTGGCGATCCTGCTGGCCGCCGCGGCGATGACCCCCGGAGTGGGGGGGATCGGCGGCCAGTTGGTGCGCCGGGGAACCAAGGCCCTCGGCAACGCCGACGTGCTCGGCAAGGTGTCACCGGGCCTGGGCCAGATCGGCGGCCTCGTCACGGGAGACCTTGCCGATGCCGGCAAAGCCGCGGCGATGACCGCGGTGAACAGCCGGGTGGAGGCACTCAGCGACCGGATCCACGACCAGGCCGAGTCCTGGCGGCAGGCAGGCCCGGCGGGCGAGGACCAGGAAGACCAACACGACGAACTGAAAACCGGGGGCAGGGAGCGGCCACGAGGTCGCAGCCGCCGCCCCGAGCCGGACGATGCCGGGCAGGGCGATGGCCGGGCCGCGCCACGGCGGCGGTCTAGTAACACCCGCCGGGCGCCGGCGGGGCGGGCGGATGAGCGCGGGCAGACGCGCAGCCGGCCGGCCCGCAGCCGCAATGCCAGCGGCAGCGCGCCCCCGGTGCGACGGTCGGGGAGGCGATCCTCATGACGGAACAAGCGCGGGGGGCGGTTCGCACGCTCACCCGCCAGCTACCGACGGACCGGCTCAAGTCAGAGCTCAGGAACCTGGCGTCGGCCGCCGGGGACCGGGCCATCAGCTCCCTGCAGGAGCAGGCGGGAGAAGCCACCCAGCGGCTCACGGATTACGCGAACGGCCAGGGCGGACCAGGCCTGATGGCGGCCGTGACCGGAGCCAAGCAGCTGGCCGAGGGGAAGTCGCCGGCCCGGGCACTGCTGGGCGGCGGCATGGCGGGCGCCAAGGGAGCGCTCGGCAGCCTGTTCGGCCGCGGCGGCGGCAAGGGCGGCAAGGGCCGGAACCTGAAGGTCACCAACATCGAGGAATCGATCGACATCGGCGTCCCGGTGCGGGTGGCCTACAACCAGTGGACCCAGTTCCAGGACTTCCCAGGGTTCATGAAGAAGGTCGAGCGGGCGGACCAGGAGGAGGACGAGAAGCTCAACTGGAAGGCGCAGGTGCTGTGGTCGCACCGGGAGTGGCAGGCCACGATCAGCAAGCAGGTGCCCGACCGGATGATCACCTGGCATTCGGAGGGCCAGAAGGGCCACGTCGACGGCGCCGTCACGTTCCATGAGCTGGCGCCCGACCTGACCCGCATCCTGCTGGTGCTGGAATACCACCCGCAGGGCCTCTTCGAGCACACCGGGAACCTCTGGCGCGCCCAGGGGCGGCGGGCCCGGCTCGAGCTCAAGCATTTCCGCCGTCACGTCATGACCCAGGTCATCGAGAACCCCGACGAGGTCGAGGGGTGGCGCGGGGTCATCGAGGACGGCGAGGTCGTCAAGGACCACGAGACGGCGGCGCGGGAAGAGCAGGAAGCCGGCGGCGAGGACGACGGGACCGGGCGCGAACCGGACGAGGCCGGTGACGAGTACGAGGCCGACGACGAGTACGAGCCGGCTGACGGCGAGGACGAGCCGGCCGATGCCGAGGACGAGTACGAGGAGCCGGACGAGAAGGACGAGGCCGGCGAGGAGTCCGAGCCCGAGGAAGCCGCGGACGAGTACGAAGAGGCGGACGAGGACAGCGAGGGCGACGGAGACCGCGAGCTCGCGGGAGCCGGCCGGTCCGGCCGCCGGCCGCGAAGGAGGTAGCTCATGACCACGGCAGTGCAGCCAGCGGGCGGTGGCGGGGGCGGACGCCCGTCCCCCTCCGGGCTGGCCGAAGTCATCGACACGATCCTGGACAAGGGCCTGGTCATCGACGCGTACGTACGGGTGTCGCTGGTCGGGATCGAGCTGCTGACGATCGATGCCCGGGTGGTCGTGGCGAGCGTGGACACCTACCTGCGGTTCGCTGAGGCGGTCGACCGGCTCGACATCTCCCAGGACAAGGAGGGCCTGCCGGGCCTGGTGCAGGACATGCAGGAAGGCGGTGCCCAGAAAAAGACCAAGGGCGCCACGCGCGGCGCCCTTGAGGCAGCCGGGGACAAGCTGCGCGACTTCGCCGGGGAGGAGGAGGATGACCGTGAGCAATCACGCCAGCGGCGCAAGTGACAACCGCGCTTACTACATCTATGGCATCGTGCCGGCGGACGTCGAGCCCGCCCCTGACGCCAGCGGCGTGGGCGATCCGCCAGCGAAGATCGAGCTCATCCGGCATGACAAGATCGCGGCCCTGGTCAGCGAGATCGACGTCAGCAAGCCGCTGGGCAGGCCGGAGGACCTGATGGCCCACCAGCGGCTGCTCGATGCCGCCGTAGCCGAGATACCGGTTCTCCCGCTCCGCTTCGGCGCGGTCATGACCGGTCCCGAGGCCGTCACCGGGGAACTGCTAGCCCCCGCGCACGACGAGTTCGCCGCCGCCCTGTCCGAGCTGGAGGGACGCGCCGAGTACGTCGTCAGGGGCAGGTACGAGCAGGACGCGATCCTGCGCGAGGTGCTGTCGGAGGACCGCGACGCCGCCAGCCTCCGGGAGCAGATCCGGGCAGTCGGAGATGAGGACGCCACCAGGGAGCAGCGGATCCAGCTCGGCGAGCTGATCAATGAGGCCGTCAGCGTCAAGCGGGAGGCCGACACGCGAGCGCTCGGCGACGCCCTGGCGCCGCACTGCGTTGCCAGCAAGGTGCGTGAGCCCACCCACGAGGAGGACGCGGCGAACATCGCGGTGCTGGCCGAGAGCGGCAAGCAGGCCGGCCTGGAGCAGGCGATCGGCGACCTGGCCCGGGACTGGGAAGGGCGGGTCGAGCTGCGCGTGCTCGGGCCGATGGCGCCGTACGACTTCGTGGTAACCGCGGCTCCGGAGGCCTGACCGTGGACCCGGTCACGCTGCTGTTCCGGCTGCCGTTGCTGCCGCTGCAAGGGCTCGTCAAGATCGGGCAGATCATCCAGGAGCAGGCCGAGGACGAGCTCTACAACCCCGCCTCGGTGCAGCGCGAGCTGGAGGAGGCAGCCGAGGCCAGGGCGCAGGGGCGGATGTCCGATGAGGAGGTCTCCCAGGTGGAGCGGGCCGCTGTGGCCCGCCTGACCGGGGAGGAGGGGTGATCCCATGACCGAACGACCCACCGCGGGCGATGCCAGCGAGAGCAGGGACCGCCGGGTTGCCCGTGACGACGACCGGCCCCGGCGGGCTGCCCGCCGCGGCAGCGCCGGCCGCGAGCCCCGCGGGAGCCCGGACGGGCGCGAGACCCGGCGGCGCCCGAGCCTGTCGGCGGCCAAGGCCGCCGAGGCCG
>JAIRTY010000783.1 GCA_031254715.1 Nocardiopsaceae bacterium
CCAGAGCGTGATCTGGCAGTAACTTAGGGCCACGTAGTCTGAGCCTGGCTGCGGAAACTTAACGGATGATTCCGTAGCGGGCCAGCCGGGGGAATTCGGGCCTGGGGGATGCAAGGAGTGCATGGGGGCTGGGCGCCGCCTGCGCAGGCGGTGTCCGATGCTGCTTGACCTGATCCGCGCCGTCGGCGCGGGCGTGGCCGCGATGGCGCTGCCTGGCTACTTCTGGGCGGTCTTCCTCCGCCCGGCCGGTGGCCTGGCCGAGCGGCTCGCGTACTCCTGCGCGCTATCGCTGGCATCGGTGCCGGTCGTGGCGGTGGTACTGGCCGGTCTCGGGGGCTCGGGGATCACCGCGTGGATCGCCCTCGCGGCCCCGGGCATCGTGCTGGCCTCCGGGATGCTCGCGGTCGCGCTCCGGGGTGCCGCCACCGGCCCGGCAGGGCCGGTCTTCCCTGGCACGCAGGCGATCCGGGGCCCGTGGGCAGTCGCCGCGGCGGGCGCCGGCTCGGTGGGGGCGCTCATCATGGCGCTGCACCACGGCTATGCCGGCGTGCTGATCCTCCCGGTCCTGGCGCTGCTGGCGCTCGCCGCCGTGCTGGCCAGGCCCACGGAGATCCCGGACGCGTCGCTGGCCGCGGTGGCCGCGGCGGGGCCCGCCCGGGCTGTCGTCACGGTCCCGCCCGCAACACAGGCGCGGCAGCCGGCTGGTGCCCCGTCGGCCACGCGGGCGGTGACAGCGCCGGCCGCGGCCCCGCCCGCCCCGGGGCCGCCGGCTGCCGCGGCACCGGAGCGGGCCGGCGGCCCCGGTGGGCACCCGTCCCGCTGGGCGGCCATCGCGCACGCGGCTGTGTTCACGGTCGTGCTGGCGCTGAGCGCGGTGCGCGCCTACGAGCCCGTGTTGCGTTACGACTGGCCGTCGGTGCGCGGGCTTGACTCTTTCTCCCATGCGGTGATGGCCGAGCAGATGCTGGCCCATGGCTCGTACCGGACCTACCTGATCTACCCGCCGGGATTCCCGGCCATCAGCGCGGTCATCTCCCGGCTGTCCGGGCTCTCGCCGCTGGCCCTGTTCCCGGTCATCGCGCCGGCCTTGCTGGTGCTCAGCACCATGGCGGCGTATGCGCTTGCCGCCAGGCTGTGGGGCCGCTGGTACGGGATCGCGGCGGCCGCCCTGGCCGGACTGGTCCTGCACGGCGCCTTCGCGGGGTTCGCCGACGGCCGGTACCCGGATCTGATCAGCGCCTACTTCCTGATCACGATGGGCATCGCCGCGCTCATCGCGCTGTACCAGTCGCCGGGCTGGCGATCGGTGGCGCTGATGGCGGTGCTGGGCGCGGCCCCGGTCTTCTACCACCAGGTCGCCACCTTGTATGAGGCGATGATCCTGGTCCTGGCCGCGATCACGGCGCTCCCTTACCTGTGGCACCGGGGCCGCCGGGCGGAAGCCCGGATGGTGCTGGCCGGGCTGGTGGCGGTGACGCTGCTGGCCACCTGCTACGCCTGGTACACCTACGGCCTGGGCTGGCCGGTCGTGCACCACTCCGCCTCCTCGGCGGCCGTCTCCATGGTGCTGGGCAGCCAGCCGCCGCCGCCAGCGATCCACCTGCTCAAGGAGCTGGCAGCGCCGGTCATCTGGCTCGGTGTGCTCGGCGTCGTGCTGATGGCGATGCGCGTGCGGCCGCGGCTGTCCCCGCCGCAGGCCTGCGCGGCGGCGCTGATCCTGCTGTGGTGCGTGCTGATGTACGTGGGCAGCCGGACGGCGGCGGACGGCTTCCCGTTCCGGTTCGAGCGGGATCTCGGCGCGGCGCTGTCGGTCACCGGCGCGCTCGGCCTCGGCGTGATCGTCAAATCGCTGTGGCAGGCCTGGCGGCGGACCCGCGTGGCGCCTGCCGTGCTGGGAATGGTGGCACTGGTCATTCCGGTGGTGGCGGTGGGCGTGCAGGCGGTTCAGGGCGCGAAGGCGGAGTCACACCCGGCCCGGTTGCTGAGCGCGCCGGTGCTGGCGGCCGGGGACTGGGTCATGCGGCACAACACCGGCGGCACCATCGTGGCCACGGCCCTGAACCACGGCATCACCGAGCGGGCCGCCCTCGCCATCACGGGCTACCCCGCTCTGCAGTACTACGGCAGGTATGCGGGGAGGCATCCGCGATCGCTGCCCCCGGCAGGCCGCAAGCCGCTGCTCGAATCGCGGGAGATCCTGGAGGATCCGGGAAGCTGCGCGTCCGCCGCGGCCATCGCCGCCGAGGACGTCCGGTATGTGCTGCTGTACCGGGGCGCCGGCCAGCAGTACGACCTGGCGGCGTTCCGCGCCCACCGCGGCAGGTACCACGAGGTCTTCGAGAACAGCGCCGTAGTCGTCTACGCCCCGACGGCTCAGCCCTGCTCGTGAGCGCCATGACCGGTACCGGCTAGCTGCCGTTCCGGCCAGCTGACGCGCCGGGCGGGGGCTTGCGCGGGTGGATGCGTTCACCCTCACCGGGGGCGGCGGACGACCACCACGGTGTGGTTAGGGAGATCGGTGAAGACCGCGAACACAGCGGGGTCGAACTGGGACCGCGTGAAGCCGATCGCCTTCACCGGCAGCGTGCCATGCGGCGGCCACGTCCAGCGGGTCCGGCTGCGGTGGAGGATGAACACGTCGATGGGGCCGAACGGCGTGTGCGCGGACCTGTCGCCGAACTCGGCGGGGCTGGTGATCCGGCTGAGCTGCGCCAGGGCGGCATACCTGGACCGCCACTGGGTGGTCGCGCCGGCCGCGGTATCCGAAACGCCGATGTACCCGGGCCACCGCACGAAGGCAAAGAGCCGTTCCGAAATCGACAGGGTCACCGGCCGGGCATCCGGTCCGTCCACCGAGCGGACAGCGGCCTGGATGGGGCCGACCGGGAACCACGGAATGCGGCCGGCCTGCGGCCCGAACCCCGGATAGCTGCCGTCCGGCAGCGCGTACTTGAACGCGGCGACGCGGTCGACCGGGGTCGTGTACAGGGGATGGCGCCGCGCGCTCGCCCCGGCACCCGGGACCCACGCCTGCCACAGTCCGACCGCCGTCCACGCCATGAGCAGGCACAGGGCAGCGGCGGCCACGCCGGGCCACACGGTCCTGGCGGCGGCCAGCCGGCGGATGACGCCCGGCCACGCCTGAACCACCGTGAGCACTCCGCTCATTGCCAGCAGCGGCTCGATCAGCCGGTGCGTGTCCTGCAGCGTCCCGGTGTGCCCGCTGACGATGAAGAGCACCAGGTACAGCAGCCAGTAGGCATAGGTGCTGGCGGTCAGGAGCAGCAGCGGTGCCGCCCACCAGGCCCGGCCGCGGTACCAGATCAGCCCGGCCAGGCCGGTGAATTCCAGCACCGCCAGCGGCGTCATGGCCAGGAACGGCAGCGGACTGGCCGAGATCCCGCCGCCCCGGTACATGTCCATCTCCTGGACGCCGTGCGTGATTGCCCATGCCGCGTACGGGACCAGGTACCACGAGCTGACCACCACCGCCACCGCGATGATCAGTGCGACATGCCGGAGGTACCGGCTGCGCTCCGGGCTGGCCCGCCAGGTGACCACGATCAGGGCCGCTATCCCCAGCACCGTGTACGCGAGGTAGGCCCAGTACATCGCGATGATCAGGCCGCCGATCAGCCCGGCGGGCAGCCAGTGCAGCCTGCCCCTCGGCGGCCTGCCGAACGCCGCCAGCGCCGATGGCGCGAACACGGCCAGGACCAGGACCTCGTACGCCTTTTGCGGCAGCGCGAAGGCCAGCAGGACCGGGAGCGTGACCGCCAGCGCGACCGGGCCGGGAACCAGCCGCCGCCACAGCGCGAAGGCGGCGACAACGGCTCCGGACAGGGCAATGATCTCCGCCGGGCCGAGCAGCTGCCAGGCCGGAGTGTGGATCAGCGCCGCCGTCCTTCCGACCAGCCACGGGAACAGCGGCGGGTAGTGCGAAGGGACGGATGGCACGATCCCGTCACTGCTGTGCCAGGTGTAGGAGTACCGGTTCGCCATGGCCGCCAGGCGGCCGGCGTCGCTGCCCAGCCCGCTGAAGCCGAACGGCGTCCCGTTCAGCGCCAGCCGCAGGGTGAAAGCGGCCCAGCCGGCGAACAGCCCGGCCGCGATGCCGCTGACCAGTTCGGCACGCCAGCGCCAGGAAGCGAACCCTACGATGACCAGAATGGCGCCGGCGGCTGCCAGGGGCACCAGGGCGGTCCGCAGCTGGAACGGGTCGCCCGGCTTGAACAGATGCACAGCGAAAACCGCCGTCGGCAGCGACGCCAGCCAGATGAGCAGGGCCACCAGCGCCGGATTCGGCACCCAGCGGGACGCGGCGGCCCGGCGCTGGCCGGCCTGATCCGTGCGGAGCGGAGGCGTCCCGGCGGCCGCTGGCTCAGCGGGTACGGCGGTGCCTGACGGCCGTGCTTTCGTCCGGCCCGGCTCATCTTCCAGAGGCGGCGCGCGACCCGTGCTGTCCGCCACCGATCGTCACCCCGCGGACCGAGAGCCTGGGGGGTGGTAGTAAACGTTCAGCCGGAGCACCCACGCGTGCAGGGCCAGCGGGCCGGAGCGCAGGTCACCGGTTCGCACCAGGACCGGCCGGAACGCGGCGAGCGCCCGTCGTGCCGCCGGGAACGACGCGGCGGACCTGCCGAGCAGCAGCACCTCGGCCGGCCGCCTGCTCCTGAGCAGGCTGCGGTCAGCCGCGATCAGCTGCGGCGTTTCCCCTTGCAGGCGGTTGTACCCGGAGTGGTACATCCCGGTGGCGTAGGTGAGGTAATCAAGGCGGCGCGCGGTCAGCCGCCAGACCAGGAGCTGCTCGCCGCGATAGGCCGCCGGGCCGACGAAGGCCGGCAGGGAGGTGGCGATCCGGTAGCCGTCGATGTAGATCGATCCGCTGCCGCCGAGCGCCGTGGCGTAGGCAGGGGCGGGATCGAACCGGTGTGCCACGGTGCCGGGCGGCAGCGGATGGCGGGGAATGGGGGTCACGGTCAGCGCCAGGACGGCGGCAGCGAGGCCTGCCAGCGCGAGCCCGGTCGTGGTCGCCGCCAGCGGCAGGCGACGCAGCCTGGCGCAGCCGCGCGCGGCCGCGGCCGCGGCGATGACTGCTGCGGCCAGCAGTGCCCCCCACGGCGCCCAGCCAAACGGCGGCACCCGCGGCGCGGCCTCGTACCCGAGCGGGATGGCAAGCAGCACCGCGGCCGGCAGCCAGCGGGCGACCGGGTGGTCAGCCAGCGGCCGGGACAGCTCCGCGACCGTGATCGCAAGCAGCAGGCAGACCCCGCCCCACAGCGTGGAGGAGAAATAGTGCTGTTCCAGGTCCTGGACGGTGGCCGCGAACTGCAGCAGCGCGAACACCGCCAGCTGCGCGCCGGCCGCAGCCCCGGCCAGCAGGACCGGGGCCGGCATCGTACGGAAGCGACCGGCCACCGCGACCGTGAATGCGGCCAGCACGGCAGGGGGTACGAGCAGGTACGACACGTAGGCTGCCCAGCGCCAGTTCGCTGAGTGGTAGGTCACGGATTGTGATGGTTGCGCCAGATAGCGGATGCCTTGCCAGGTGATGCCAATGAAGTTCGCGTGGCCGAGCAGCACCGCCGATGCCGCCGCCAGCAGGCCGGTGACGACGGCCGCGGTCCCCGCCAGCAGGGCTATGTCACCGGCCAGGCCCGCCCGGTTCCGCGCCAGCCGCACTCCCAGATAGGCGGCCAGCGTCGCGGCCGCCAGCGGCACGGCCACCCCGTGCGACCACACCGCCAGCGTGAGCAGGGCTCCGCCGGCGGCGATCCAGGCCCGCCGCCATCGTTGCGTGCACGGCATCGCGAGGCACGCCAGCGCCCCGGCGGCGTACGAGACGACCGCACTATCCGGGTAGTCGGTCCCCCAGGCGGTCACGAGCACGGGCGAGGAGAGCACCACCACGATGCCGGTCACCCCGGCGGCACGTCCGTAGAGCCGCCGCAGCAGCAGGTAGACGGGGACGACTGCGACCAGCGCGAGCAGGTACCGGGTGACCAAGAAGCCGGGCACGGCGCCGAAGGCCAGGTAGTCGATCCGCGCAGGCACAAGGAAACCCACCCGGCCGCCCTCGCGCAGCCGCCCGGTCGCGGCCAGGGCGGCGGAATAACGGCTGAACACGTCCTGCGGATTGACGATGTAGGAGGTATGGATGGCCGGGTCGGGCAGGCCGCTCGGCGCCATCAGCCGCAGCCGTACTACCAGCGCGGCGGCGGCCGGGGAGAGCACCACCCCGAGCCCCTCCAGCCAGCGGGCCCACAGCAGCCGCGGCCCCGCCGGCTGCTCGCGTAGGCCCGGCTGGCTCGCCGGCCCGGCGCCGGAGTGATCGGCGTGATCGGACAGAATCCGCATCGCCTACCACTATCGCATCGGCGCCGGCCGGGCGCCGGAATGGGGATCAGTCAGGCACCTCACCCGGAGTGGCACTACACTGGCGCGCTGTGCTGAATGACCACAGGATCGCCGTGGTGATGCCGGCCTACAACGCCGAGACCACGCTCCGCCGCACGGTCGCCGAGCTGGACCGGCGGATCGTCGATGACATCGTGCTGGTGGACGATGCCAGCACCGACCAGACCGCCGCGGTGGCCAGCAAGATGGGCCTGGAACCGATCCGGCATGAGCACAACCTGGGTTACGGGGGCAACCAGAAGACCTGCTACCGGCGGGCTCTTGAGCTGGGGGCGGACATCATCGTCATGGTGCACCCCGACTACCAGTACACCCCGCGGCTGGTCCCGGCCATGGCCTCGATGATCGCTTACGGGACCTATGACCTCGTGCTCGGCTCGCGCATTCTGGCCCAGGACACGATCGCCAGCGGGATGCCGCGGCACAAGTACGTCGCCAACCGGGTGCTGACCCTGACCGAGAACGTCGTGCTCGGCCAGAAGCTGTCCGAGTACCACACCGGCCTGCGCGCGTTCAGCCGCGTGCTGCTGGCGGCGCTCCCGTTCGACCGCGACTCCGATGACTTCGTCTTCGACAACCAGTTCCTCGTCCAGGCCGTCGCCGCCGGTGCCCGTATCGGCGAGCTGTCCTGCCCGACCCGGTACGCGGCCGATTCGTCGTCGATCAACCTGCGCCGGAGCATCCGCTACGGCGCTGGCGTGCTGCGTACCTGTGCGCAGTACCGGCTGAACCGGCACGGGCTGCGGCATTACCCGTACCTCGACATCGACCCCGCCCTGTCCCTGGCGCGGCCGGGGGGGACACCGGCCGGGGGCCAGCCGGACGCCGGGGCCGGCAAGCCGACCGGGACCGCCGGGCGTTCCTCGTGACCAGCAACACCGTGACCTGGGCGCGCGCCCCGGCGCCCGCTGCCACCCGGTGCGCGTGGTGCGAGCACGAGTTCGACCACGCCGACGACCGCCGGACCGGCCGGATCTGGTGCGCCCGGTGCGGCGTGGCCACCACCTCGCCCTGGCCGAGCGCGAGCCAGCTGGACGAGGCGTACGGCTCCTGGTACCGGCCCGAGGCCGGCCGGTTCTCCGGCATCGGCGATGCGGTGCTCCGCCGCACCCGCGGCGCGCTCGCCACCAGGCTCAACCGGGTGCTGCCGCCCGGCCCGGTGCTCGACGTGGGGGCGGGCGACGGCACCCTGGTCCGGGCCTTCCTGCGGCTGGGACGCGAGGCCGTCGGCCTGGAGCCGCACGCATCCGGACCGCACCTGCGCAGCACCGAGATCGGTGAGATGAGCGGCGACTGGGCCGCGGTCATCTTCTGGCATTCACTGGAGCATCTGCACCGCCCCGCGGCGGCACTGACCCACGCAGCCGGGCTGCTCGTCCCCGGGGGGCGGCTGGTCATCGCGGTGCCCAACGCGGCGAGCCTGCAGGCCCGTGCGTTCGGCGACCGCTGGTTCGCGCTCGACCTGCCCCGCCATCTCGTCCACCTGAGCCCGCCGGCCTTGCTGTCCAAGATCGAGGGCCTGGGGCTGGCGGCCGAGCGGGTGAGCTACCTGCGCGGGGGCCAGGTCGTCTTCGGGTGGGTGCACGGCCTGGCCGGCCTGCTGCCCGGGCAGCCCGATCTCTACGACGTCATCCGGCGCGATGAGGCACGCAGCTCGGCCCTGGGCCCGGCCCGCCGCGGCTACGCGCTCGCCGCCGCGGCGGGCGCGGTCCCGCTCGCGCTGGCGGGGGCAGCCGTGGAGGTGGCGGCCCGGTCAGGGGGCACCATCTACGTGCAGGCCCGCCGCGCGCCTGAGTGAGGCTATGGCCTCGTCACCACGATGACGATCAGCCCCGATACCACCAGCAGCGTCCCCGCCCAGGTCCAGATGTTCGCCCGTTCGTGCAGGACCAGGATGCTCGCGGCCAGGATCCCGACGTAGCCGAGGGCATTGAAGGGGTAGGCGATGTTCAGCGGCACCCGGGAGAGCGTCGCCAGCCACGCCACCGCCGACAGGCCGAAAACGACCAGCCCCAGCAGCACCCAGGGTGAGGTGACCGCGGTGAGAGCGAGCGACCCGCGGGTGGCGGCCGCCCGGGCCGTTGCGGCGTGCATGCCATGCTTGAGCATCACCTGCCCGACCGCCGCCGCGCTCACGGCGAACAGCAGCAATGCTGTGCTCAGTAGTGTCAAGCGATGCCTCCCCGGGGATTGCTCACGGTCGTCCCGTCCGCTCGTGCGGTCCGGAGCGGCCGGACGGTCGCGGCGGGCGCCGGCGGGGGACCGGCCCTGATGGCTGCCAGACACGGTGCTAGAGATCCGCTCCCTCGCCCATCGGGCGTGCTCGCCGGATATGCGCCATCCCGAGAGTCTAGCTACCGCCCCCGGGCCGTCCGGCTAGATTGATGCCCATGAAGGCCCTGGTACTAGCGGGCGGGTCGGGTAGCAGGCTGCGGCCGATCACCCACACCTTCGCCAAGCAGCTGGTGCCGG
This sequence comes from Nocardiopsaceae bacterium, assembly GCA_031254715.1. GTDB lineage: Bacteria > Actinomycetota > Actinomycetes > Streptosporangiales > Streptosporangiaceae > JAIRTY01. The sequence continues at coordinate 8,890 of JAIRTY010000783.1, forward strand.
TCGCCAACAAGCCGATCCTGTTCTACGGCCTCGAGGCGCTCCGGGACGCCGGCATCACCGACGTCGGGATGGTGGTGGGCGACACCGCGCCGATGATCGAGGCCGCGGTCGGGGACGGCAGCGGTTTCGGGCTGAACGTCACCTACATCCGCCAGGCGCAGCCGCTCGGGCTGGCTCACGCCGTCCTGATTGCGCGGGAGTACCTGGGCGACGATGACTTCGTGATGTACCTGGGCGACAACTTCATCATCGGCGGGATCACGCCGCTGGTGGAGGAGTTCCGGGCCGGGCGGCCCGACGCGCAGATCATGCTGACCAGGGTCGCTGACCCGCGCCAGTTCGGCGTCGCCGAACTGGACCAGACGGGCGAGGTGGCCCGCCTGGAGGAGAAGCCCCGGCAGCCCAAGAGTGACCTGGCGCTGGTGGGCGTCTACATGTTCACCGCCGGCGTGCACGAGGCCGTCCGGCACCTGACGCCCTCCTGGCGGGGCGAGCTCGAGATCACCGAGGCCATTCAGCGGCTGATCGACGATGGCCGCAAGGTGCGTTCCACCGTGGTGACCGGTTACTGGAAGGACACCGGGAACGTCACCGACATGCTCGAAGTCAACCGCATGGTGCTGGAGAGCCTCGAACCGCGGGTGCAGGGCACCGTGGACGACGCGACCGAGCTGATCGGGCGGGTGGCGATCGAAGGCGGCGCCGAGGTCCGGTCCTCCCGGATCGTGGGCCCGGCGGTCATCGGCGAGGGAACGCGCGTGTCGGGCTCCTATGTCGGCCCGTTCACCTCGGTCGCGCAGGAGTGCGCCATCACCGACAGCGAGATCGAGTACTCCATCCTGCTGCGCGGCGCCTCGATCAGCGGGGTCCGGCGCATCGAGGCGTCGCTGATCGGCCACGATGTGGAGGTGACCCGTTCGCCGCGGGTCCCGGAGGCACACCGGCTGATCCTGGGAGACAACAGCAAGGTGCAGATCACGCCGTGAAGATCCTGGTTACCGGCGGGGCGGGGTTCATCGGCTCGC
>JAIRTY010000802.1 GCA_031254715.1 Nocardiopsaceae bacterium
CCCCTCGCCGGCCACCGAGTCCGGGGTGCCGCGGAAGGAGTCGGCGTTGGACAGGCCGCTGGCCTTCAGGCCGGTCAGGCCCAGCGCCATCACCCCCAGCACCAGCGCGGTGGTCACCCAGGTCACCCTGGGCCGCCGGGCGATCGCCCGGCCGGCCCGGGCCCAGCCGCCGCGGCCGGCCGGCTCCGCCGAGCCGAACGCGGGCCGGACGGGCCAGAACACCCACCGTCCGCAGATCACCAGCAGGGCAGGGAGCAGGGTGAGCATCGACAGCAAGGCCACGCTGACACCGATGGCGAGCACCGGGCCCATGCCGCTGGTGGAGTTCAGCTCCGCGACCAGCAGGGCGAGCAGGGCCAGGATCACCGTGGCGGCGCTGGCGAGGACGGCGGGGCCAGCCCGGCGCAGCGCCGCCGCCATCGCCTCGTGCCGGTCGGCGTGACGGCGCAGCTCTTCCCGATACCGCGCAGTGAGCAGCAGTGCGTAGTCGGTGCCGGCGCCGAACACCAGCACGCTCAGGATCCCAGCGCCCTGCGCGTTCACGGTCAGGCCTGCGTGCTTGGCGAGCAGGTAGATCAGCGCCTGCGATCCCAGCAGCGCGACGCCAGCGGAGATCACCGGCAGCAGCCACAGCGCCGGGCTCCGGTAGGTCACCAGCAGCAGCACGATCACCACCGCCAGGGCGGCGAGCAGCAGGGTGCTGTCGATGCCGGCGAAGGCATGGCTGGAGTCCGCCGCGTTGCCCAGCGGCCCGGTGATATGGACGGTCTCGCCGGCGGCGCCGGTCTGCGCGATGTGCCGGAGCGAGTCGGCGGCCGGGACAGCCTTCTTCCACCCGCCGCCCTTGATGTCGACGGGCACGATGGACTGGATCGCGCGCCCGTCGGACGACACGATCGGCCCGGTGATCCCGGACTTCACAGCGCCCTGGATGCCGCCGAACCGTTCGGCATCCCCGGCCGCCTTCGCCCGGTCCGCGGCCGTGATCCCGGCTGGCCGGTCGTAGACCACCACCGCCGGGTAGACGTTCGGCGACTGCACGCGTGCCTGCAGATCCAGCACCCGGGTCGACTCCGCGGTGGCCGGCAGCCACGCCTTCGCGTCGTTCTGCTCGACGCCGGAGAGCTTCCCGGCCAGCGGCCCGGCGATGACCAGCACGAGCAGCCATCCGGCAAGGACAGCCCACTTCGCCCGGCGGCCCGCCGGCAGACTCAAGATCGCGCGTGCCCTGTTCACTGCAACTCCCATCGGGAACACTTGGTCGCCGCCCGTTGCCGGACCGGTCGTTTTCGCTCATCGCCTGACCCGGCCCATGCAACCGGCCGCCCGCCCGCGCCGTCGCCGGCCACCGGGCGGAAGCTGGCCTGCTTCCGGAGGAGTAAGCGCGGCCCGCCGTGCCCGCCCGGCTACTCCCGGCGCAGTACCCGCCGATGCGCTCCGCGGCCGGCGCCGTCGCCGCCGCGCTGACCTACCCTCAGACCATGGCCGTGCAGTGGGGGAGCCGGGTCTGGGGCAAGCTGGCGGACAGCCTGCAGCCAGCCGGACAGCGCGACGGGCAGCCGCAGGCGCGCCCCGTCCGGTCCCAGCTGGCAGCAGATTCCGCGCTCGCGCTGGTGCTGGCCGTCGTGCTGACGGTGGCCACCTACTTCGTCTCGCAGCGCGAGGCGAACGCGCGCCCGTTCGACGCCGGAGCCGCCCTGCTGGTCATCGCCGCGGCGGCGGCGCTGGCAGCCCGGCGCAGGTGGCCGGTCGCCGTGCTGGCCGTGGAGTTCGCGATCCTGCTGAGCTACCTGGCGACCGGGTACCCGGACGGGCCGATCTGGCTGGCACTGATCATCGCTTACTTCACCGCGGTGGTCAGCGGGCACCGGCTGGCCGGCGTGGCCGGGGCGATCGCCGTGTTCGGTATGTTCGGCCTGATTCACCCCCTGCTCGGCAGGGGCCAGGCACTGTCGCCGGTGGAACTCGCGGGCGTGGCGGCATGGCCGCTGGTGCTCCTGGGCGCGGCCGAGGCCGTCCGGGTCCGCCGGGTCCGGGCAGCCGAGGCCGCCAAGATCCGGGAGGAGGAGGCGCTGCGGCGGGCAAGTGAGGAGCGGTTGCGGATCGCCAGGGAACTGCACGACTCGCTGGGCCACTACCTGTCCATGATCAGCGTGCAGTCAGGGGTGGCCCTGAACCTGAACCACGACCTGCCCGGCCCGGTCGCCGAATCGCTGTCCGCGATCAGGCAGGCGAGCAAGGAGGGCCTGCGGGAACTCCGCTCGGTGCTGCGCATCCTGCGGCAGGACGGAGAGCCCGCTCCGCACGCCCCGCCGCCCGCGCTGGCCCAGCTGGACGACCTGCTCAATCACGCCGCCGCAGCCGGGCTGCAGGTCCGCGCGGAAACCGGCGGTGCGGTGCGCGAGCTGCCCTTCGGGGTCGGCCAGGCGGCCTTCCGGATCGTGCAGGAGGCACTGACCAACGTGACCCGGCACGCCGGGACAGCTACCGCCACCGTCCGCGTCCGCTATGGCCAGCGTGACCTCACCGTGCAGGTCGACGACGACGGCCGGGGGTGCAACGACGGCCCGGCTCCCGCCGGCGGCAGCGGGATCGCCGGCATGCGGGACCGGGCGGCCGCGCTCGGCGGCGAACTGCACGCCGGCCCCAGCCCCGGCGGCGGGTTCCGGGTCACCGCCACGCTTCCGCTGGCTGGCAGCCAGTGATCCGGGTCCTGCTCGCCGACGACCAGACCCTGGTCCGGGCCGGGTTCCGGGCCTTGCTGGAGGCTCAGGGCGACATCGAGGTGGCGGGCGAGGCCAGCGACGGCGCTGAGGCCGTCAGGCTGGCCCGGGAGGCCGTGCCGGACGTGGTGCTCATGGACATCCGGATGCCAGGAACCGACGGGCTGGCCGCCACCCGCCAGATCGCCGCCGACGAGCGGCTGGCCGGCGTCCGGGTGGTGATCCTGACCACCTTCGACCTGGACGAGTACGTGTTCGAGGCGATCCGCTTCGGGGCCGCCGGGTTCCTGGTCAAGGACACCGACCCGGACGAGCTCGTGCAGGCCGTGCGGGTGGTCGCCGAGGGGGGTGCGCTGCTGTCTCCCGGGGTGACGCTGCGGCTGATCGGCGAGTTCGCCGCCCGCGCGAAGCCTGCCCAGCCCGCGGGCCTCCTCGGCGAGCTGACCGACCGGGAGCGCGAGGTGCTCGCCCTGGTGGGGGAGGGACTGTCCAACGCCGAGATCGCCGGCCGGCTCTATGTCAGCCCGGCCACCGCCAAGACCCACGTCAGCCGCAGCATGCTGAAGCTCGGGGCGAGGGACCGGGCGCAACTGGTGGTCATCGCCTACGAGTCCGGGCTGATCCGTCCCGGCTGGCACAGCGAGGCTCCCCCGGGGCAGGCCTAGCACACCGGCTGGCGGCCCTCGGCTGCTCAATAATGATGGTCATGCAGGATCCAGCCGCCGCCGATGACCGCGTTACCGTCGCCGGCCATTTCATCGTCAAAGCAGGGGCGGTCGACGCGGTACTCGCGCTGTGGACCGAACTGATCGAGCATGTCCGGGCACATGAGCCAGGTGCCGAGCTCTACCTGCTGGCACAAGACGTGGCCGACCCGGCCAAGCTGTGGCTGCAAGAGGTCTACCGGGACGAAGCCGCGTTCGTGGCCCACGGTCACAGCCCGGTGGTTCGCGGTTTCGTTGACAAGCTCGCCCCGCTCATCGCCGAGAGGCATCTGGCGCGTACCTGGAAGCTGGTCAGTGTCGACCGGTCCCCGGCCTGATCCGCGGCCGGCGGTCCCCGGCCTGATCCGCGGCCGGCGAAATCCGCGGCTGGATGCAACTAGGCCGGGCTTGCCCGTCTCAGGTCGCCACGCTTGCTCACAGGCGTCGCTGAGGTCGCCATGCAGCGCGAACTCGGTAGCCGTGAGACTCTCACGCGCG
>JAIRTY010000830.1 GCA_031254715.1 Nocardiopsaceae bacterium
GCTGAGCTGGGCCGCGATCCGGTTCGGCCCCAGAGGGGTCACCTGTGCGGCCGCGTTGATCGCCACTGTGGCGGAATGGGCCACCATCACCGATCACGGCTTGTTCGCGGCAATCGCCAGTCACGACGACAGCGCGCAAGCGGTATGGCTCCTGCAGTTGTTCCTGGCGATAGCGATTCTCGGCGGGCTGGTGGCGGCTAACCAGGTCGCCGAGCTCAGCCGTGCCGAAGCGGCCTGTCGCCAAAGTGAGAGAGCCGAACGCGAGGCCCGCTCAGCGGCCGCGGAGGCGCAGGCCGCTGAGCGCAGCCGGCTGGCCAGGGAACTGCATGACTCGGTCTCGCAGGCCCTGTTCTCCATGACCATGCATGCGCGCACCGCCCAGATCGCCCTGGCGCGCGGCGCGCACCCGGCCAGCGGGCCACTGGCCCGGGCGATCGATCAGCTGGGGGACCTGACCGCCGGCGCCCTGGCCGAGATGCGGGCACTCATCTTCGAGCTTCGCCCCGGCGCGCTCGCCGAAGAAGGCCTGGTGGCCGCGCTGGTCCGGCAGGCCGCCGCCATCTCAGCCCGGGAACAGATACCCATCACGGTCGATGGCCCGGCTGAACGTCTGCCCCTGACTGCCCCGGCAGAGGAAAACAGCTACCGGATCGTGCTGGAAGCCCTTCACAATGCGGTCAAGCACGCCGCTGCGACGCACGCCGCCGTCACCGTGGTCCCGGAGTGCCCGGTCGTGCGCATCACCGTGGCCGACGACGGCTGCGGCTTCGATATCAACGCCCAGTGCCCAGGGAAACTCGGGCTGCGCACCATGGCCGAGCGGGCGGACAAAATCCGCGGTGACCTGCAAGTCACCACGATGCCAGGCGCCGGTACCCGGATACAGCTCGCCGTGCCAGCCGAGCTGAGCCCGCCCGGCAAGGGGGGATGAGAATGACCGGTCCCCTCGGCCCGCCCGGCCAGCTACGGGTCCTGCTGGTCGATGATCATGCCATCGTTCGCGCCGGGGTACGCGGCTATCTGGAGCTGATCAGCGACATTTCCGTGGTCGGAGAAGCGCGGAATGGGGAGCAGGCCCTGGACCGCATCGCCGTTCTCGAGCCGGCCGGCCTGTCGCCGGACGTGGTGCTGATGGACCTCGTGATGCCGGAGATGGACGGGATCGAAGCAACCCGGCGGATCAAGGAGCGGTGGCCGGACATTGAGATAGTTGCGATCACCAGCTTCCTCGAAGAGGCCAAGGTGCGTTCCGCACTGGAAGCAGGAGCGGGCGGTTACCTGCTCAAGGATGCCGACGCCGATCAGGTCGCGGCCGCGATCAGGGGGGCTGCCGCCGGCCAGTGCCACCTGGACCCTGCCGTCGGCAAGCTGCTCGCTGACTCGCTTCGCGCCCCGCCCTCGGCAGCTGCCACCCTTACCCAGCGCGAACGCGAGGTGCTCGCCCTCGTGGCCAGCGGAGCAACCAACCGGCAGATCGCCAACCGGCTCGCCATAGCTGAGCGCACCGCACGCACCCACGTATCCAGTATTCTCGCCAAGCTCGGCCTGGTTTCCCGCACCCAGGCCGCGCTCTGGGCGGTACAGCACGGCCTGGCAGCCCCAGCCCGGCCGGGCTCATCCTGACTCTCCCGCGTACCTCACGCTGGCACCGGGCCGGCTGAATGACGCAGCCGAAATCGGCCGGACTGCCGCTGCGCGTCCGCGATACCCACGGCACGATAGGTGAACCCGCATCAGGAGTTGCCCGTCATGACCGCCGCCAGCCCCGAGATCCGGGTCCTGGTCGTCGAGAGCGACCAGCGAGTACGAACGGCGCTCTGCCAGCTGCTGGCCAGCGAGCCAGGCCTGGCATATTGCGGCGAAGCCGCCGACGCGCCCGGAGCACTGGCCCAACTGGCCGCCCAGTCTCCGACCGCCATGCTGATAGACCCCTTGCTGCCCACCGCAGCCGACGGAATGACTGTGCTGCGCACCGCCACCAGCACCGGGACCCGCGTCGTCGTGCTCACCGCCGACCGGTCGCTGCGGAGCGCCGCCCGCCGTCTCGGCATCGGTGCGGTCCTGGACAAGGACGGCGACCACGAACAACTCCTGGCCGTTCTGCACGGGGCCCCGGCTGCAAGCGAGTAACGGCGGCTCCCTGGGCGCCTGACAAAAGTTCAAAGCGGAGCGACTCCCCCATGAACCTCGCAGTCCGCGCGCGCTGGCTCTTTCATGCCGCTGCACCCCGGCGTAGCCTTCGTGGTGGTGCCCCAGCGGGGAAGAAGGGCCGCCATGTACCGCTTATGGTTCCCGATCCTGGTTGTGGCGGCGCTGGCGGCCGCCGCTCTGGCGGCCATTCCGGCCACGGCCGCGACCGGGTCCCGGATCGCGGTGACGACGCCAGCCAACGTCGACATCAGCCAGCGGCATCTGAACGAATCCGAAGAGACGGTCGCCGTCAACCCGGCCGACCCCGGCAACATCGTGACGGTAACCAACGTGGGCCATGGGGAGGCTGGGCTGTCGGCCGGGATGCTCGAAGGCGTGAGCTTCGACGGCGGCAAGACATGGGCGACCAAGCTGATCGGCCTGGGCGCGGGCGACCCGCTCGGCGACGCGTGCTGCGATCCGAGCCTGTCCTTCGACCAGTACGGGAACTTGTTCCTGACCTACCTGTACGAGACGGAGGACCAGGTCCCGGTCGCGCTCAGCACCGACGGCGGTCTCAGTTTCCATGTGATTGCCAACATCTCCAAGGCCGGCCTGCCCGGCAAGAGGTCGGGAGGGGACAACCGCGGGCTGTTCCGCTTCGTCGATCAGCCGACCATCACCGCGGCGCGCGGCGAGGCCTGGGTGGTATTCAACGCGGGCGGCCCGATCGCCGCCGCCGGTGCCCGGGTCAGCGGGCTCGGCCAGGTCAGCCCGTTCGGCCCGGTCGAGGTTGCGCCCGGGACCAACAACTGCACCTACGGTGATGTCGCCATCGGCCCGTCCGGCCAGGTTATGCAGACCTGCAACCTGACCGAGAGCGGGCAGGGCGGCGGCAAGATCTTCGTGAACGTTGACTCCGACGGGCTCGGCCCAGCCGGATTCGGGCGCCGCATCTTCGTCACCCAGACCCATGTCGGCGGCTTCGATTTCATCCCCCCGCAACCGGATCGCTCGATCGACGCAGAAGCGGGCCTGGCCTGGGACCGCACGACCGGCCCGCACGCCGGGCGCGTATACCTGGTCTACACGGCCGAGCACCCCAACGAGAGCAACAACACCGACATCTACGTGCGCCACTCCGACGACAACGGCGCCACATGGAGCCCGGCGATCCGGGTGAACGACGACACCACCGCCAGCACCCAGTTCCTGCCGAAGATCTCGCTTGATCCCACCACCGGCAACATAGCGGTGGGCTGGTATGACTCCCGGAACGACCTCGGCACCGGCGGGCCCGGCGACACCGACGGTCTCCCGGATGACGACGCCCAGTTCTGGGGGGCGTTCAGCACCAACGGTGGCGCGAGCTTCACCCGCAACATCCAGATCAGCGCGGGGACCTCCAACTCCCATGACTCCGGGAACGGCATCGACTACGGGGACTACTCCGGGCTGTCGTTCTACGGCGGGACCGCCCATCCCGTCTGGTCGGACAACTCTGACAGCACGGGGAACAACCCGGACGGCGCGCTGCACCAGCTGGACATCTACACCGCAGCGGTGCCCGTGCCATAGCAGCCCAAGCGGGTCGGCGACTCATACGGAGGGTAGATCCCATGTTACGGACGTTCGTGGTCGCCGGCGCGGCACTGGCGGCCGCGCTCACGGTTCCTGGCAGCGCCGCTGCCAGCGGTCCGGGCTGGTCAGCCAGCGTTCCCTTCACCAATCAGGTGGCCAGCTCGCCGACGACAGGGGGCGGTTACCCGGTGCCGCCGGGGCAGACGTTCCCGGAACCGGGCACGTGCCGGGCCGGCACGCTCGACTCGAACCACTCCGAGTCATGGCTCGCGGTCAAGCCGGGTACCGAGGACCTGGTTGGTTCCTCGAAGTTCTTCTTCGGGAACTACTCGAAGTTCTACGACCACTCCCTCGGCTCTTACCGCATCCTCGGCGGCAGGCCGGCCGGCGACAACCAGGTGCAGGGGTATGACTGCGTCTCGGCCGGAACCCAGGCGATGCCGCCGAGCTGGACCAACCTGACCGACCCGAACGTCGCGTTCGACACCAAGGGGCGGGTGTACCAGACGACGCTGCCGTTCAACGCCTTCTGGGGTGGTTCGACGCTGCACCCCAATGGCGCGATCGACGTCTCCTACTCCGACGACATGGGCCAGCACTGGGTCAAGGGGAACGGCGGGCGCGACCTGGAGCAGTCCCCGAACTCCTCGGCGAGGCAGGCAGGTCATGTCGAGGACAAGCAGTGGGTCGCGGTGAACGACATCCCTGGCAGCCCGTTCCAGGACCACGTCTACTCCACGTGGGATGTCATCAACGGGAACACAACGAAGATCCGGGTCGCAGTGTCGCGCGATCGCGGTCAGTCGTTCTCCAAGGCCATCACGCTGACCTCGCCGTCGCAGTCGGGACCGGCGAACAGCAGCAGCTACCCGTCCATCGATGCCGCCGGGAACGTCTACCTCGGCTACGAGTCGGACCCGGTTAACGGCCATGGCCCGGCGAGCGTCTTTGTCACCCGCTCCACCGACGACGGCGCCCACTGGGGTCCCTTTGTCCGCGCCGCGACCTTCACCGTCCACTCTCTGCCCAACACCACCTTCCGGCTGGGGATCCCGGAGAGCTTTGCCGCCAGCCCGACCCACCCGGGGCACCTGTACGTGGCTTACGAGACGTGGAACGGCACCAGCATGGATGTCGAGTTCACGCAGTCCACCGACGGTGGGCTCACCTGGTCACCGCCGGTCAAGGTCAATGACAACGTGGACGCGCCGGGGCAGCCGACCGACCAGTTCCAGCCGGAGGTCGCGGCCGGACCGAACGGGGCCGTGGCCGTGGCCTTTTACGACCGCCGGGCCTCCTGCCCCAGCGACCCGAGCGTCCTGCCTGCCGACGTGGGAAGGACGAACTTCTGCATCGG
>JAIRTY010000845.1 GCA_031254715.1 Nocardiopsaceae bacterium
ACCGACAGCCGCTACCAGGGTGCCGACGCCGCCGAGCTGGTGGACGTGGATTACGACCCGCTGCCGGTGGTAGTGGGGATCGGTGCCTCGCTGGCGGGCGGCACCCTGCTGTTCCCCGACGCCGGCACGAACGTGCCCGCGACCAAGCGCACCGAGTCGCCGGACGACTCCCCGTTCGATGGCTGTGAGGCCGTGGTCGAGCAGCAGATCGTGAACCAGCGGGTGGCGCCGGTACCGATGGAGGGCCGCGCCGCCGCCGCGGTCTGGGCGAACGGTAATCTCACCGTCTGGACCAGCACCCAGAACGCGCAGATCGCCCGGTTCATCCTGGCGGGCGCGCTGGGCGTCGCCCCGGACAACGTGCGGGTCGTCGCGCCGGACGTGGGCGGCGGGTTCGGCGCCAAGATCGGCACCGAGCGGGAGGCGATCGCGGTGGCCTGGGCCGCCCGCCGGACCGCCCGCCCCGTGCGGTGGGTGGAGACGCGCAGCGAGAACCTGGTCGGGATGACGCACGGGCGGGACCAGATCCACCACATCAAGATCGGCGGGAACCGGGACGGGAAGATCCTGGCCTACCGGATCGCCGTGACCCAGGACACCGGGGCCTATCCGCGGGTGGGCGGGTTCCTGCCCATGCTCACCTGCCTGATGTCGACCGGGGCGTACGACATCCCGGCGGTCCAGACCTCGTACCAGGTGGCGGTGACTAATACCACCCCTATCAACGCCTACCGCGGGGCCGGGCGGCCGGAGGCCACCGCGGCCATCGAGCGGGCCGTCGACCTGTTCGCCGCCGAGATCGGGATGGACCCGGCCGAGGTCCGGCGCCGCAACCTGGTGCCGCCGGACAAGTTCCCCTTCGCCACCCCGACCGGCGCCCTGTACGACACCGGCAAGTACGTCGAGGCGCTGGACAAGGTACTGGCCGCTGCGGACTACCAGGGACTGCGCGCCGAGCAGGCCCGCCGCCGCGCCAGCGGCGACCCGGTCCAGCTCGGCATCGGGCTGTCCACCTACGTGGAGATCACCGCACCCGATCCCGGGGCCGGGGAGACCGCCCGGCTGGAAGTGAAGCCCGATGGCACGGCAACCGTCTACACCGGCAGTTCCGCCCACGGCCAGGGCCACCACACCGCCTGGGCCATGCTCGTCACCGACGAGCTGGGCATCCCGATGGGCCAGATCACCGTGATCCACGGCGACACCGGCCAGATCCCGGCCGGCACCGGCACCTACGGGTCACGGTCGTTGCAGCTCGGCGGCTCCGCCGTGCACAAGGCCGCGCTGGAGGTCAAGGACGAGGCCAGGCGGGTGGCCGCGCAACTGCTCGAGGCCAGCGAGGACGACCTGGAACTGAACACCGATCAGGGCCGGTGGCAGGTACGGGGCGACCCGGCTTCGGGGGTGACCTGGGGCCAGGTGGCCGGCCAGTCCGAGAAACAGCAGTTGGTCGCCGACGTGCTGTTCAAGGCGGAGCGGCCGACGTTCCCGTTCGGCACGCACATGTCGGTGGCCGAGGTCGACACCGAGACCGGGAAGGCCCGGCTGGTCCGGCACATCACGGTGGATGACGCCGGGGTCGTGATCAACCCGGTGCTGACCGAGGGGCAGCGGCACGGCGGGATCGCCCAGGGAGCGGCGCAGGCGCTGCAGGAGGAAGTGGTGTACGACGCCGAGGGCAACCCGCTCACCAGCACGCTGGCGGACTACGCCGCGATCACCGCGACCGAGCTGCCGAGCTTCGAGCTGGTCGCGATGGAGACCCCGACCGACCTGAACCCGCTGGGAGCCAAGGGCATCGGCGAGGCCGGCACCATCGGCGCCACCCCCGCGGTGCAGAATGCCGTGGTCGATGCCGTGTCCCACCTCGGCGTGCGGCACATTGACATGCCAACCACCCCGCAACGGGTCTGGACCGCGATCCGTGACGCGCAGAAGGCGAGGGCCACCCAGTGAAGGTCTCCATGACAGTGAACGGCCGGCCGGTCGAGGCGGAGGTGGAAGACCGCCTGCTGCTCGTGCATTACCTGCGGGAAGTGGCCGGGCTGACCGCCACCAACGTGGGCTGCGACACCTCTTCCTGCGGCGCGTGCACGGTGCTGCTGGACGGGGAGTCGGTGAAGTCGTGCACGGTGCTGGCCGCCCAGGCCGACGGCAGCGACATCATCACGGCCGAGGGGCTCGGGCAGGATGGCCAGCTGCACGCGGTCCAGCGCGCGTTCCAGGCCGAGCACGGCCTGCAATGCGGGTTCTGCACCCCGGGGATGGTCATGGCCGTGGTGTCGCTGCTGCGCGAGAACCCCAACCCCACCGAGAACGACATCCGGGCCGGGCTGGAAGGCAACCTGTGCCGCTGCACCGGCTACCACAACATCGTCAGGGCCGCGCTGGCAGCGGCCGGGACCAGCACGGACTGAGGCAGGGGAACCGCACGTGATTCCAGCAACCTTCAGCTACCAGCGGGCCGGGTCGGTCGAGGAGGCCCTGGAGCTGGGCGCCGAGCACGGCGAGGACGCCAAGTTCCTGGCCGGCGGGCACTCGCTGCTGCCGCTCATGAAGCTGCGGCTGGCGGTGCCGGAGGTCCTCATCGACCTCGGCCGCGTGCCCGGGCTCTCCTACATCAACGACGCCGGTGACCACATCGCGATCGGGGCCCTGACCCGGCACCACGACGTACAGCACTCCAGCCTGCTCGCCACCGAGGTGCCGCTGCTGGCGCATGCCGCCGGGCAGGTCGGCGACCCGCAGATCCGTCACCGCGGCACGATCGGCGGGTCGCTGGCACACGCCGACCCCGCTGGCGACCTGCCAGCGGTGGTGCTGGCCCTGGACGCGACCCTGGTCGCGCGGGGCCCGGGGGGGAGCCGTGAGATCGCGGCCACCGACTTCTTCCGCGGGCTGTACGAGACCGCGCTGGAGCCGGGCGAGCTGCTCACCGAGATCCGGGTTCCCAAGCCGTCGGTGGCCGGCTGGTCGTTCCAGAAGTTCACCAAGCGGGCGATCGACTGGGCGATCGTCGGCGTCGCGGTGCAGGGCAACGCGGTCGGCCTGGTGAACATGGGGCAGCAGCCGGTGCGGGCCTCGGCGGTCGAGGAGGCGCTGGCGGGCGGGGCGGACCCGGCCTCGGCCGCGGCTCGCGCCGCCGAGGGAACCAGCCCGGTCGGCGACCTCAACGCCACCCCGGAGTACCGCGCCCACCTGGCACGGGTCCTGGTCGGCCGGGCGCTGGTCGAGGCCCGGTCGCGGTCCTGACAGGGGCGCGCCGGACGCGGCCACGGTTATTTTCATGATCATGTGAGATTGGGCGGCGTGCGACCCTCCTGATCCATCACGATCATGGGTCATCATGCAGGTCGTCCGTGGTCTCGCCGGCCAGGCGGGCCAGCTCATCCCGGAGTGCTGGGTCAGCCTGGGCACTGGCCAGCCGCCCGGCCACCTCCGCAGACGGCAGCCGCCGCCGCCCGGCAGGCTCCCGCGGGCGGATGATGCCGGAGGCCAGCAGGCT
>JAIRTY010000847.1 GCA_031254715.1 Nocardiopsaceae bacterium
CGCGCCCGACCTGGTCGGGGGCGAGCAGGCGGCAGCGCCGGTGGCGTAAGCCCCGGCGGGTACCGGCCCCAACGGCCGGGCGGCATGCGATGCATGCCGCCCGGCCGTTGTCTTACCAGCGGTCTTTACCAGCCGATTACTAGACATTACCTTTCAATAAGCAATTGATGGCAACCTCTTGACCTTGGGACGGATCCGCCGGACACTAGTATCCTGACGACGGTATACAATCCCTTGGATAAATCGTGCACCATCTCCCCCAGGTCAGGACCCGAGGTGGCCGGTTAATCCCCGCGCCTCTCCCTCGCGCCCCCCCAGCCCGCCAGCAGCCTTCTCCGCGCTTCCCGGCGGCGCTGCATAGCAGGGCACTACTCCGCTAGCCGGGATCGAGATCCGGGAACCGCTGCGTTCCCTCCCCCGGGACGGTTGGCCGGCCAGCCGCACGGCTGCTCAGGCCACGCCAGAACACGAGCTGGCAAGTCGGGTCAGGTGCCCGGCAATTGCACCTCCCGATGCACTCAGCAAGTTCGCCAGGCATTCATCGCGTATCCATAGGAGGCGCTATGGACGGTCCTGCCAGCATCCCTGCACCTGGGACACCGGGCATGGACGCTTCGAGCAGCACGACGACAGAAGAGCGGCTCTGGACCGGGGGTAAAGGGGAGCCGATGCCGATCCGGGAACTCCCGGAGGCATTCAATGCGGTACATGTTCTCGGGCCCGCCATGATCCTGGTCGCGCTGGGCGTGGGGCTCGGCGAGACGTACCTGTGGCCCCGGCTCGTCATCCTGTTCGGGCCGAACATCCGGTGGCTGTTCCTGGTCGGGGTGACGATTCAGGCCTTCGTCATGCTCGAGATGGCCCGCTACGCCATGGCCACCGGCGAGAGCATCTTCTTCGGGGCGGCCCGCGTCTGGAAACCGCTGATGTGGTTCTTCTTCGTCGTCGCCATAGCGGTCTACATCTGGCCCGGCCATATCTCGGCAGGGGCCGATGCCTTCGAGCAGCTGACCGGCATACCGTGGCAGGTCTCGGCGATTGTCGGGATGGTCATCATCGGGCTCGTCTATACGGTGGCCAAGGTCGTTTACAACATCGTCGAGAACCTGCTGTCCGTCCTGGTCGGGATCCTGGTGATCGGCTCGGCCGTGGTCGCGGGCCTGGTCGGCAGCCTCGGCGACCTGGGCTCCACGCTGCAGGGGCTGTTCATGTTCGGATTCATCCCCAAGGACATGTTCACGGCGCTCTGGTTCCCGGTCATCGTCGGAGCGTGCGCGTTCGCAGGCCCGTCCGGCATGCAGCAGATGTGGTACACGCTGTGGCTGCGGGACAAGGGCGCAGGCATGGGCGCCCACCTCCCCCGCATCAAGGGTCTCCTGCACGCCGGAGAAGAGGAGACCATGCCGTCCCGCGGGTACATGTTCGACACCGAGAACCCGGCCGAGATGACCAAGTGGAAGGCATGGCGCCGCTGGGTGGCCGTGGACACGTGGGTGCTCTTCTACGGGATCACGATGCTCGTCACCATCATCTTCACGATCATCGCCCAGTCCGCGGCCAGGCTGAGCCCCGCGGTCGTGACGCAGATGAAGGCCGACGACCAGTCGGCCGTGCTCCAAGCCATGTACAACGCCTTCGCCCATGGCGGGGGCAGGGCCATGGGGCTGCTGCTGTACGCCTTCATCGCACTGGTCGGCTTCAAGGCCAGCTTCGGCCTCTTCGACGCCTTCGCCCGCGGGCAGGCCGACATGACCTACTTCTTCGTCCGCGGAGCGCGCAAGTTCAAGATGAGCCAGCTGTACTTCGTGTTCCTGTGGGGCGTGCTGATCTTCGGGATCATCATCCTGCTGTGGGGTCCGGCCGACGGGCCGACGCAGATCCTGAACACCCTGGCGTTCGCCTCGACGCTGGTGATGGGCGCCTACTGCGTCACCCTGCTGTTCGTCAACAACAAGGTGCTGCCCAAGCGCATCCGTCCGGGATGGATCACCAAGACGGTGCTCGGCATCGGCGCGGTTTTCTACCTGGGGATGCTCTTCTACAGCCTGGCGGCCTATGGCGTCGTGGTCGGCTGAGGTGATGTCGATGCCCGCACGGCTGCGCACCAACACCGAACTGGTGCTGCCCGGGACCCTCATCGGGCTCCTGTGCGGGGCGATCGTCGGGGGGCTGGCCGCTTACGGCGGCCTGCCCGCCGGCACCATCGCCATCACCACGGCGGCACTGGGAGTCCCGCTGGCCGCCGCAGGTGCCGGGTACGAACTGCTCGTCGCCGCGGGGCGGCTGCGGCTGGGCGGTATCGCGCCGGCCGCGCTGTACTGGCTGGCCGCCTTCACAGCCGCCCGGCTCGTGGATCAGGGGCTGGTGGCCCTCCTGACCGGTACCGCGCCCGAATACCGTGGTGGTATCGCGGGCTTCGTGGTGTGGCAGGCGATCGTCGGCTCGCTGTTCAGCATCGGCTACCTATGGATCCGCGAGCACATCTCCCCGTTGTGGTGGGTGCGCATCGCCGGTCACAATCCCGTGGCCCGGCGATATGTGGAGCAATACACCCGGCAGGCAGTCATGGCCCGGGAACGGAAGGAGAGGCAGCGGGCCCGCCGGCCGATGGCGGGCCCCGCCCGCGAACCCGGCCGGGCCAAGCGGTAATCAGGAAATATGGCAGCACCTCGCCCACGAGAGGGCGATAGCTCAGCGCAGGCCCGGAGGCAGTCAGGTGATGGCCTGGCACGACCGCTCCGGGATGCCGCTACCGGACGATGGAACGGGCGGGCGCGCACCGGGGACGCCGCACTGACGCCGCCCCCGCGGGCGGAACGGTTCCGGAAGGCGCTGTCGGTCCGGCGGCTGCTGTGGGTCTCGCTTGTCCTCATCCCGGCCGACCTGCTCGCCGACCTGCTTGGCGTCCGGGGCGTCACGCTGTTCGTGCTGTCGGTGCTGGTGCTCATCCCGCTGGCCTGGCTCATCGGCGAAGCGACGGAGCAGACCGGCGAGTACACCGGTCCGGCCATAGCCGGCCTGCTGAACGCGAGTTTCGGGAACGCTCCCGAATTGCTGATCGCCCTGTTCGCGGTGAGCAACGGGCTGTTCGACGTGGTCCGGGGTTCCCTGTCCGGGAGCGTCATCAGCAACCTGCTGCTCGTGCTGGGGTCCGCTCTGTTCATCGGCGGTAAAGGAGAGGTCGCGCGTCGCACCACCTACGGCGCGCTCGGCATGGTGGTCCTGGCCATGGCGCTCTTCGCCATTCCGTCGATCGCACGCAACGAGATCGGCGGCAAGGCGGCCCTGTACCTGGCCGGCGTCCCGGTGGCCGCGGTGCTGGTCGCCGTCTACATCACGGTGACGCTGCGGTCGGTGCGGCGGGAACATCGCGAGCACCAGCGCAGCGGCGAGCCGGGCGACCCGGACTGGTCGCTGCCGAGGGCACTGGTCACGCTGGCCCTGGCCACTGTGGCCACCGCGGTGATCGCGGAACTGCTGATCGGCTCGATCCAGGAGTTTGCCCAGGCGGTCGGCCTCTCGAAGATGTTCGTGGCCGCGGTGATCGTGGCGATCGCTGGCAACGCCGCCGAGCACGGCGGGGCGGTGATGATCGCCTCGCGTGGCGGCATCCGGCTGGCCTCGGAGATCGCCCTGCAATCCGCCTCTCAGGTGGCGGTCGGCCTGATCCCCGCGGTCGCGCTGCTGTCGCTCGCGATCCGCCCGTTCCCGCTGGCCTTCAGCGCGGTGGAATTCCTCGGCCTGGGGATCGCTGTCGCCGTCCCGGCGGTGCTGCTCGCGCGGGGACGGTCGGCCCGGTGGCACGGGCCGGTCTTGCTGGCCGCGTACGCCTGCACCGTCGCCGCGTTCTTCGTGGCCACCTGAGCCAGCAGCCCGGACAAGTGCCTCCGCACCGGGCGGAATCATGGCCAGAGCAAAGCGGTAGCAAGCAAGGCTAATGCAACGGTAATCATCTGGTAAAGCCAGGACCAAGTGCTGGTCTGCCACTGGCAATCTTCAGGTAATGAAATTGCAATTATGGCTAAATGATGTTTGCTCCCTCTTGACCTCGATCACAACGGGCCTAGCATGGCCAGTATCCTGACGACGGTATACAATCCTTGGAACGAGACGGTGCCCCACCGACTTAGCTCCGGGATCCCAGGCGCCGTTCCCCGCGCGCCAGTGTCCCGGGCACCCCCGCCCCACCACCGCAAACGCGCGTCCTATGCCACGGCAGCCGC
>JAIRTY010000003.1 GCA_031254715.1 Nocardiopsaceae bacterium
CTCGATCAACCGCTCCGCCTCATCCTCACTGACCTCGACAAGGGAGGTCCCCATCTCCTCACCGCGCTCCCACTCATAGATCGCAGAATCCCGTTGCCAGGTCAGTTGCCTTCCAAGGGTCTCGTCGAGACGCCCCTCGGTCGTAAGCGTGCGCCGGGCGAGCCCAGATGGGCTGGCTGCAGTTTCGCCCTCGCGGACAATCGCGTAGTACTTGACTTGCTCTGGCACAGCTATGCCTGTTCTTCCTTCGGATATTGACGGATCTCCAGCGCGCCGGGAGGAATCCGCACAGCAGTTGAGACCTCTCGTTGATAAGTGCGAAGGCGCTCTACTTCGCTGATCGGCGTTCTTGGCGACTTGATCTTCTCGTAAGCGTCATGAGTCGTCTGCTTTGCTTCCCAGCTTTCCCGGGTGTGGAATTGCACCTCAAATACGACGCTGGTGTCACGTTCCCGCCAGCGGCTGTTTACTCCTTTATACTCGTCCATGTGCCAGCTCGGCCTAGTCTCTAGGTGCTCGTGACCAGAGGTCAATTTCGTCTGAGCGGCCTTCATACCCTCGGTGTAGTGCTCGAATTCAAAGGTAAATGTATACCGAATACCATCGTGAATGTCAGAGGCAAGCTCGTCAGGAGAGGCATTGGGGTAACGGCCTATCCGGGCCGTCAGCTTTTCTTTGAAGCGGTCGGGGGATTTCAGGGCGAACTTCTCGGTGCCGGGGACCAGGCGGCCGTGTTCGAGCTGGGACTCGATGCGGCGCATGGCCGGGGTGAGGCCGTGGTCGCCGTAGTTCCCGTCGGCGTCGCGGCCCTCCGCCGTCCGGAACCGGGTGACGGCCTCGTCGGCGATCCGGTTCTGCTCGGGGCTGAGGTCGCGGCCCTTCCAGTGCCAGGACCCGTCCGGGTCGATCCGGGGCCCGTCGTTCTCGGGTAAGTCGGTGCGCTCCGCCTCACGGGGGAGCGGGAGCTCGCGCTCGCGGGGGTCGGGTTCCGGCGGCTTGCGGGAGCCGTCGGGGTTGTACGGGCAGGACGGGTGGGTGAGCGGGAGCCGTTCCAGCCGTGCCAGGAGCTCGGCCCCGATCTCACGGGACTCGCGGGCCTCAAGCGGCCGCGGGGCCTCATGCAGTCGCGGGGCTTCCGAAGTCCGCCGCGGCTCTGCCCGCCGTTCCGGCTCTGCCCGCCGTTCCGGCTGTGGCAGCCGTTCCGATTCTGCCCGCCGGTCCGATTCTGGCAGCCGCCCCGATTCCGCCAGTTGCTCTGGCTGCCCTGGCATGTCGGCAACTCCCTACGCCCGGTGACCGCCGCCATCGTAACGGGCGAGCGGCCGGGCCGCGCCGGGGCCGGATCGGCGACATGCTTCGGCGCTCGGCGCGTGGCAGCCCGGTGTGGCAGGCTCGCAGCCGTGTCCAATTCTGCGGAAGCGCAGTGACCAGGCTTGCGGTCGCTGCTGACGTCTGCGCCGCGTTCCCCGCGCTGCGGATCGACGCGGTGGTGGCGGAGGGCTTCGCCGGGGGCGGGACGTGGCCGGCGGTCGAATCCCGGCTCGCGGCGCTGGAAGCGAGGGCCGCTGCCGGGGAACTGGCCGGAGCCGGTGAGGACGACCCGCACATCGCGGCGTGGCATGCGGCGTACCGGGCGTTCGGCACCAACCCGCGGCGCGAGCGGCCCAGCGTGGACGCGCTCCGGCGGCGGCTGGCCCGGTCGGGGCGGTTGCCCAGGATCAATCCGGCCGTGGACTGTTACAACCTGATCTCGGCTAGCTGCGGGGTCCCGGCCGGGGCGTTCGACTTGCAGCAGGTGAGCGGTGACATCGTGATACGCCGCGCCGATGGCACGGAGGAGTTCACCCCGCTGGGCGAGCCCGGGACGGTGGAGGCGCCGCGGCCCGGCGAAGTGATCTACGCCGACGAGCTCGGGGTGCTCACCAGGCACTGGAACCACCGCGACGCAGACCGTACCAAGGTCACCGAATCGAGCACGCGGATCCTGTTCCTGCTGGAGACAGTGGACGAGGCCGGGTTCGGGACCGCGGTCAGCGCGGCCACCCACGGCCTGGTGACGCTGCTGGGCGAGCGCTCCGCAGCGGTGACGGTGCACACGCTGACGGCCAGTAGCCCAGCTGCCGGCATCTTAGCCCCGGGCGCGTGACGCCGGGCCGCTACCGGCCCGCCGCTACCGGCCCGCCGGGGCCGGCCTGCGGCGGCGCAGCCATAGCGCGGTACCGCCGACGGCGGCTGCCACGATGACCACGATGGCCGCGGCGAGCCAGCCGAGGGGCGCCTGGCTGCCATGATGTGCCGCCGCCGGGCCGACATGCCGGGCCGCCGCCGCTGTGACCCGGGCCGCCGCCGGAACCGTGCTCTGGGCCGCCGCCGGGCTCGCGGCGCGAGCAGACGCGACGGAAGCTGGTGAGGCGGACGCGGCTGCGGCGGTGCCAGGCCGCGGCGGGACCCCGAGCCGGGCCAGCGTCCTGGCCAGCCGGGCACTGCCCAGGAACCAGCCGGTCGCCGGCAGGTG
>JAIRTY010000011.1 GCA_031254715.1 Nocardiopsaceae bacterium
CCCTGGCCGGCCGGGCCGTCATCGCCTGTGCCGGGCTGCAGGCCGACCGCGTCGCCGCGATGACGGGGCAACTGGACCGCGGTTACCGGATCGTGCCGTTCCGCGGCGACTACTACACGTTCCGGCCGGAGGCACGCGATCTCGTGCGCGGGCTGGTGTACCCCGTCCCCGACCCGGCGTTCCCGTTCCTCGGCGTCCACTTCACGCGCGGCGTCGACGGGTCGCTGCGGGCCGGGCCGAACGCGGTCCCGGCGCTGGCGCGGGAAGGCTACCGGCGGCTGTCGGTGAGCCCCCGCGACCTGGCCGACAGCCTGCGGTTCCCTGGCCTGCGCAGGCTGGCCGCTTCCTACGCCAGGACCGGCGCCCTGGAGATCTGGCGCGACCTGGTGAAGCCGGCGTTCCTGGCCGAGATGCGGCGGTACCTGCCCGCGATCCGCAGCCAGGACGTGACGTTCGGCCCATCCGGCATCCGCGCTCAGTGCCTCAGCCGGGACGGGGGGCTTGTGGACGATTTCCTGATCGAGGAGGCGGACGGGGTCATTCACGTGCTCAATGCCCCGTCACCGGCCGCTACCGCGTCGATCGTGATCGGCCGCCACATCGCGGACCGCGCGGTGACAAACTTCGGCCTGTGAACAGGAGGTAACGGGGATGTCGTTCGGTGGCTGGCAGGAAGAGGCCCTGGAGTTCTACGAAGGGCTGGCGGCCGACAACACCAAGTCGTTCTGGAGCAGGCACAAGGCGGTCTACGAGGAGCACGTGCTGCGCCCGATGACCGAACTTCTTGCCGAGCTGGCGCCTGACTTCGGGGAGCCGAAGATCTTCCGCCCCTACCGCGATGTCAGGTTCAGCAAGGACAAGACGCCGTACAAGACCCACATCGGAGCGCTGGTCGGGAGCGGGTACGTCCAGCTGTCGGCGACCGGGCTGCGGGTGGGCAGCGGGATGTACCACCTGGCGCCGGACCAGCTTGACCGGTACCGGCGGGCGGTCGCTGACGACATTCCCGGCGGCGAGCTTGAGGGGATCATCGCCGGTCTCAGGCAGCAGCAGCTCGACGTGTCCGGCAGCGACCCGCTCAAGACCGCGCCGCGCGGCTACCCGGCGGACCATCCCAGGATCTGGCTGCTCCGGTACAAGGGCCTGATCGCCTGGAAGGAGTGGCCCGTCGCGGCCTGGCTCGGGACGGCGGCTGCCAAGGACCGGATCGCCGGCGTGCTCACGGCCAGCCGCCCGCTGGGCGCGTGGCTGGCCCAGCACGTCGGGCCGTCGTCCGGGCAGGGCTGACGTCGCTGCCGTCCACGCCGCGGCCATCCACTGTGACGCACGGTTACCACGACACATGCCCGTTCCGAAATGGATAGGTGATCAGCGCCCCGAAAACGGTTACTCTTAGTCAGACCCCGCTGTTCCGGCATGCCGGTCCGTCGACCGGTGTGCGGTTACGGGGGGTGCACGTTGCGTGATCCGCGGGGGGACCTGACGTGCTAGGGGCATTGCAGGCGGGGGATCCACGGCAGCTGGGCGAGTACCGGCTGCAGGGGCGGCTCGGCTCTGGCGGCATGGGCCAGGTCTACCTGGCTCGCTGCGCCGACGGGGAGCCGGTCGCCATCAAGGCGATCCGGCCGGATCTGGCCGGCGATCCTGAGTTCCGTTCCCGGTTCGAGCGGGAAGTTGTCGCGGCTCGGCAGGTGAGCGGCAGGTACACGGTGCTGGTGCTGGACGCCGACGTGACCGGGCCGGTGCCGTGGCTGGCCACCTCCTACATCGCCGGGCCGTCGCTGGCGGCGGCGGTGGCCGAGCACGGGCCGCTGCCGGTCCGGTCGGTGCTGGCGCTGGCGGCAGGGCTGGCCGAGGGCCTGGCGGAGATCCATGCGGCCGGGCTCGTGCACCGGGACCTGAAGCCCGCGAACGTGCTGCTGGCGGCCGACCGCCCGCGGCTGATCGATTTCGGGATTTCCCGGGCGGCCGAGGTGAGCACGCTCACCCAGACCGGGCTGATCGTCGGGTCGCCCGGGTTCATGTCGCCGGAGCAGGCCGAGGGCGGCAAGATCGGCCCCGCCAGCGACGTGTTCAGCCTGGGCGCGGTGATCACCTTCGCCGCCACCGGCGAAGGGCCGTTCGGGACTGGGACCAGCGCCGCGCTGCTGTACCGGGTGGTCTACAGCCGGCCGTTCCTCGGCCGGCTGCCGGCCGAGCTCCGGCCGCTGGTGGAGGCCTGCCTCGCCAAGGACCCCGGCCACCGGCCCGCCACCGGACTGCTGCTGGCCGAGCTGGCCGAGGACCTGGCGGCAGAGCTGGCCGAGGACCTGACTGCCGGTCGGCCCGGAGGCGGATCAGCCGGCTGGCTGCCGGCCCCGGTCGGCGCCGCGTTCGCCCGGTATCAGCCCCCGGAGTGGGGGTCGCAGCCGCCGGACCTGGTGCCAGCGGCCTCGGCGGCGACGGCCAGGCGGCCAAACTGCTCGTTGCCGCGACGGGCAAGTATATCAACACCGGCATGACCATCGAGCAACTGGGCGGCGACCGCATCACCATCGGCAACCGCTTCGGTCGCGGGCCGGTGCTTTGCGAAGGTATTCCGGCGGTGCTG
>JAIRTY010000024.1 GCA_031254715.1 Nocardiopsaceae bacterium
CCCTGCCCCGTCCGGCCGGGCCGGGCCGGGGCCGCCTGGCCGGGGCGCTCACTGCCTGCATGGCCGGGCCGGCCAGGGGCCACCGGGCCTGCTCGGCCGCCTGCGCGGCGAGGGCGGGCTGCTGCCGGGCAGCCGGTACCTGCCTGGCCCGCCGTGCCTCGCCCCGCCGCCACACCCTGGCGACCACGATGATCTCGTCCTTCTCGGCCAGCGGGGCCATCCGGCACCAGGTGCGCGGCTCGCCCAGGTAGCGGACCTGCGAGATGATCAGTTCCGGCAGCCGTTTGCTCTCCAGCACTGGCCTGGTCGCCAGCCAGGTGAGCACCCCGGGCGGCAGCACATACAGCCAGAACAGCGTGTGATTGAACGGCAGCCCGAGCACCGTCAGCGCCACGATGTAGGGCACCGCGATACCGGCGAACACCGCGATCTGGCCGACCGGCAGCGGCATCGGCAGCCGGAAGTCGTACAGCTTGTACAGGCGTTTCTCGATCCGCCAGATGCTGGTGTAAGTGGGCAGATCCACCGGTGCGTCTCCTTAGGCCGCTGCAGCGATCAGTGGACGCCCAGTGCTTTCGCGATGCCCTGTGCCAGCGTTTGCACGATGCCGGGCGTGTAGAAGACCACCGCGATCGCGACCGCCAGCACCATGAACTGAACAAACCGGATGATCTCGCGGGTGAACAGGAAGAACAGCGCGACGATTCCGACGATCCCGAGGAACAGCGGGCCGAACAGCCCCTGGAGGTAGGTCACGAGCCCGGTGGTGCTGAGGGCCGCCTGGCCCGCCAGGATCAGAGGGTGGTACGACATCTGTTACTCCCGGGGGGTGGGGGTCGTGCTGCTGGGCGGCAGGGCCGCCCGGGCGGTGCTCATGGCTGCCCGATCGGCTGCGGTGACGGGCTGATCTCCCGCACGTACCAGCTCCCGTTGTGCTTGGTCACGGTGAGCGCATAACTCATCTGCAGGGTCCCCCGGCTGCCGGCGCCCGGCTCGCCCAGCGGCACCTGGCCGGGCACCTGCCAGGTCACTGTCGCGGTGATGTGCCGGGTGTCCCCGCCCGCCGGCACGGTCACCGAATTCAGGGAACCGAACGTGAGCTGCCCCCGCAGCCCGCGTAGCCGGGTGCCCGGCGCGAGGAAGCGCCCGAGCGTAACCGAGTTCCCGCTCGCATAGGCCTGAAAGAAGGCCGGAAGCTGGCTCATCAGGGCTGATTGCGTGACGGAGTCGGAGGTTCCTACCGAGGAGGATGGCACGGAAATGCGCTTGGGGGCGGGAAGCCACGCCGGCTCCCCCGAAACCACCATCCCGCCCCGCGCCGCGTAAATGGGCACCCCCAGTTCCATCAGGTGACCGTTGACCCGCGCCAGCAGCGTCACAACGGCGTGATGGGCGTCTTGCACCCGCACCCCCGCCACCTGCTCCGCGCCGAGCTGCAGCGTTCCCCCGCCGTTCCAGCCCAGCCGGGTGTCGGTGCCGGGCGGCAGGAAAGCAGCTAATGCTCCCGCCCGCCGGGCGGCGGTGGCCGGGCTGGCAGTGAGGTAAACCTGCCCGAACTGCAGCGCATAGGCGCTGGCCAGGCTAACCGGGAAACTGGTGCCGTGGCTGACGGCCGGGCCAGGCCTGGCCGGGCTGGTCTCGCCCTGCACGATGGCGGTGACGCCCCGGTAGCCGATGAGCAGAACCACGGCCCAGATGATGATCCGCACCACCCACACCAGCCAGCGGCCGCCGGCCCCGCGCCAGTGCCGTGGCACCCCGGCCGACGCGGTCACGCCCTCGGGCCCTAGGTCCCCGCCTCCCGGGAAGCCCGCACGGTACTCGGCCGGCTGCGGACGGCGATCAACGGTGGACCTTCGAGCCATCGCGCCTCCGCCCCGCTCCCACTTGCACCTGCACTAATGTGCTGCCGTGCGACCTAGTGCCCGCCTGTGCCCCATTGTGCGCGAAACGCTGCCGGAGTGCAGCCCTTTGGCTAGCCGACCGTTACTACTAAGCAGTATCGTTACCGCCGCCGGGTCAGCGCCTTCTCGCTAAATGACGCATTGACCTGGGAAAATGGTGAACGGTGCCGTATCGGGATGATCACGCTCAGTACCGGCAGTGACAGCTGCCCGGCGGTTCGTGAGCACCGAGGTCCTGGGACTCGAGGTGGTGATCGATCGGGGGCCAACGCCCCTCATCGCTCACCGACGTGGGCGACCCCACCGTCGCGGCATGCTGCGAGCAACCGCTTGTCGCGCGTCCACAGCCGGGCGCCGCCGACCAGGGCGACCGAGCCGAGCAGGTGCGCGTCCACCACACTCAGACTGCGCCCCCACAGACGGCGTCCGCCGACGAGCGCCATCACTTCCGCGTGCGTCAGCACCGGAAACCCACGGAGGCTCTCGAGGAGGGCCAGCACCTGGTCACGTTGCTTGACCGAGCCGAGCGCAAGCTCCTCGATCACTGCGGGATGACACCCGACCTGGTCGTCGCCGAGCAATGCGACGAGGCGAGGCTCGGAAGCATGCAGATGGTCGATCCAGATGGAGGTGTCAACCAGGATCACGCGGCCCCGTCCCTCCGACGGGGTGCCGCGACTGCATCGCTGTCGGTGCCGCCTAGGGCAGCCAGGCGCTTGGCGCTCTCCACGCGGATCAAGGTCTCCAACCCGTCGCGCAGGAGGACGGACCTCTCCGTGATGCCGGTCAACTCAGTGGCACGCGCCAGGAGTTCGTCATCGATGGTCACCGTGGTTCTGATGGAGACCTCCGCATCTAGATTTGCATCATCTGATGCATTCTATGATGCCACCCGTCGGCTCACGCGGACAGCCGCGAATCGCGGGCACCCTCACGTCAGAACAGAATGCGCCTAGACATTGAACCTGAACTCGACGACGTCGCCGTCCTGCATGACGTAGTCCTTGCCCTCCATACGGGCCTTCCCGGCGGACCGGGCCGCCGCCAGCGACCCGGCAGCGACCAGGTCGTCATAGGTCACGATCTCGGCCTTGATGAAGCCGCGCTGGAAGTCGGAGTGGATGACGCCCGCGGCCTCCGGCGCGGTCGCGCCGACCGGGATGGTCCAGGCCCGCGACTCCTTGGGGCCCGTGGTCAGGAACGTCGACAGCCCGAGCGCGCGGAAGCCGGCCCGGGCCAGCGTGGCCAGCCCGGGCTCTCCCAGGCCAAGCCCGGCTGCCAGCTCGGCCGCGTCCTCCGGCGGCAGCTCGGCCAGCTCCGCCTCGGTCTTCACGTCCAGGAAGATCGCTTCCGCCGGCGCCACCAGCCCCGCCAGCCGGTCCCGCAGTTCCTTGTCAGCCAGGCCGGCCTCGTCCATGTTGAACACGTACAGGAACGGCTTCGCGGTCAGCAGGTGGAGATCGGCCACCACCGCCAGCTCGATCCCGGCCCCGGCCGCGCCCGCCGCCAGCAGCGTTCCCCCGTCCAGCAGCCGCTGCGCCGCGGCGGCGGTCTCCGCGTACGCGGACCGCTGCGGGTCCCTGGCGGACCTGGCCTCCTTCTCGAGCCTGGGCACGGCCTTCGCCAGCGTCTGCAGGTCGGCCAGCATCAGCTCGGTGGACACCGTGTCGATGTCGCGCTCCGGCGCGGGCGCGCCGTCCACGTGGCTCACGTCCGGGTCCGTGAAGACCCGCACCACCTGGCAGATGGCGTCCGCCTCGCGGATGTGGGCGAGGAACTGGTTGCCGAGGCCCTGGCCCGCCGACGCGCCCCGGACCAGCCCCGCGATGTCGGTGAACTGGACGGCCGCCGGGACGATCCGGTCGGAGCCGGACAGCTCCGCCAGCACGGCCAGGCGGGAATCGGGGATGCCGACGATCCCGACGTTCGGCTCGATGGTCGCGAACGGGTAGTTCGAAGCCAGTGCCCCCGCCTTGGTCAGGGCGTTGAACAGGGTGGACTTACCGACGTTGGGCAGGCCGACGATGCCGATGGACAGGCTCACCCAGGCAGTCTAGGCGGGCTCCGGCGGGCTCCGGGCGCTGCGCCATGCCGGCCGCCAGGCCCGGCGTGGCACCGGGGAACTGTCCGTGCCCGATGCCAGGATTGCCCTCATGAGCATGGTCTCGCTGCTGGCGGTGCTGGCCGGGGTGCTGCTCGGGGCCGCGATCGGGTTCCTGCTGGCCCGGAGCCGGGACGCGGCGGCCGCGGCACAGGCTGCCGCGCGGGTCAGCGCCGCCGAGGAACGCACGCGGGCCGCGGCCGACCGGCTGGCGCTGATGGACGGCCAGCTCGCGGAGAAGTTCCAGGCGCTGTCGGCGGAGGCGCTTGACGCCAGCACGCGGCGGTTCCTGGCGATGGCCGAGGGCCGGCTCAGCGCCGCGAACACGCAGGCCGCCGGCGAGCTGGAGACCCGCCGGGCCGCGGTGGAGAACCTGGTCGCGCCGCTGAAGGAGACGCTGGCCCGGGTGGAGGCGCAGCTGCGCGAGACCGATGCCGCCCGGCTGCGCTCGCACGCCGCCCTGACCGAGCAGGTGAGCATCGCGCGGCAGAGCTCGGACCAGCTGCGCACCCAGACGCAGGCGCTGGTCACGGCGCTGCGGCGGCCCGAGGCACGCGGCCGGTGGGGTGAGATGCAGCTGCGGCGGGTGGTGGAGCTGGCCGGCATGAGCGAGCGCTGCGACTTCGATGAGCAGGTGGAGGTGACCACCCCGGACGGGTCGCTGCGCCCCGATCTGGTGGTCCGCCTGGCCGGGGGCAAGAACATCGTGGTCGACTCCAAGGTGTCGCTGGCGGCCTACCTGGAAGCCGCCGAGTCCGACGATGACCAGGCGCGGCAGGCGCGGCTGGACGCCCACGCCCGGCATGTGCGCGAGCATGTGGACCGGCTGGGCGCGAAGGCCTACTGGGCCGCGCTCAGCCCGGCACCGGAGTTCGTGGTGCTGTTCATCCCGGGCGAGGCCTTCCTCGCCCCGGCCCTTCAGCGCGACCCGGGGCTGCTGGAGCACGCCATGGCACGGCGGGTGCACATCGCCACTCCGACCACCCTGGTCTCCATGCTGCGCACCGCCCATTACGCCTGGCAGCAGGCGGCGCTGTCGGAGAACGCGCGGACGGTGTTCGAGCTGGGGCGGGAGCTGTACGAGCGGCTCTCCGGGCTCGGCCAGCACGTGGACCGGCTGGGCAAGGCGCTGGGCCGGGCGGTGACCAGCTACAACCAGGCGGTCGGCTCACTGGAGAGCCGGGTGATGGTCAGTGCCCGGCGGCTGAGCGAGCTGGGAGTGGTGGACGCCGGCCTGGAGCCGCCGGCGCCGGTGGAGGAGACCCCGCGGCCGCTTTCCGCGCCCGAGCTGGTGGCCGGGGCCGGCGACGCGCAGCCGGGCCCGGCCCGGCCGGAGATCGCGCGGCCGGCGGGCAGGCTGACGGCGTGATGCCGGGGGCGGGATGACGGGCGGACCGCCTGGCGATCCCGGCGGCGAGGCGCCCGGGGAGGGTGTCAACGGCGCTGACGCTCCCTGGCGCCAGCTGGTGAGCTCGGGACACCTCGAATATGACCGGGTGGTGTTCTTCAGCGACGCCATCTTCGCCATCGCGATCACGCTGCTGGCCTTCGACTTCCGGGTGCCCGCCGGGACCGTCAGCGCCGCCCGCGCGCTGCGCGACGCGGAACCGCGGCTGCTTGGCTTCGTGATCAGCTTCGCGGTGATCGGGCTGTTCTGGCTGAGCCATCACTGGATCTTCCGGCACATCGACGCCCTTGACCGGCCCCTGATGCTGATCAACCTGCTGTTCCTCGGCACGATCGCGTTCCTGCCCTATCCCACGGAGCTGATGAGCGTCACCTCGAATCAGGTCCCGGCCCTGGTCCTCTACGCCGCCTGGGTATCGCTGGCCGGCCTCGTGGAACTCGCCATCTGGCAGTACGCAAGCCGGGTGCCGGGACTGCTGACGGCGCGGATCCCGGCCTGGGTACGGCGCCGCTTCGCGGTGCGGATACTGCTGGTGCCGGTGGTGTTCCTGCTGTCGATACCGGTCGCGCTCACCGAGCCCGCAGTGGCGCCCTTCACCTGGCTGCTGGCGTGGGTGCTGGGAGTCGTCCTCCGGCGGGTGCAACCGTTGTAGGGGACGGCCCCCGGCGCCCCGATTCCGGTGACGAATCTCCCGGGATCTTCCCCCGAGGCCAGCGCCCGGACAGGGGACAATGGCCGGACCGGGGGAAGGAACGGGGGAACTGGTGGAACCGATCAGGCAGGGTGAGGCGTGGTCATCCGGAGAACACAGGCGCCAGGCCACCAGCCGCGGGCAGCCGGCCCGGGTGAAGGCCGGCTCCGGGGCGCCGGCGGGACGGGTGCGGCGAGGCCGGATCCCGCCCGGCGCGACGGGCCCGGGCGCCTGGTCGCGCGGCCGGATCGCGCTGGCCAGGCCGTCGCGGGGCGGGCCGACCATGACCGGTGATCCGGCCAGCCAGCCGCCCGGGCCGCCAGCCGGGCCGGGGCAGCCGCGAGCGGGGGACGCGGCGGGCCGCGCATCCGTGACCGGCCAGGTATCCGGCGGGCGAGGCGCGCCCGGCGCGGGCGGGGCAGCCACGGGACGCCCAGCCGGGGGCCGCGCAGCCACCGCGGGTGATCCGTCCGGCCGCCAGCCGGGGGACGGGCGGCCAGGACGGCCGCCGGTGATGCTCACCGGACGCGGCGCGCTGGTGGCCATGCCGGTGGCGTTCTTTCTCGGCCTGCTGGTGGCCGGCTGGCTGGGCTGGGGCTGGCTGAGCGGCGCGGTCTTCGTCGCCGGGAGCGCCGGCGCCGCCCGCTACACCCGGCGCAGTGACCTGCTGGCCGTGGCGGTCAGCCCGCCGCTGCTGTTCATGTGCGCGCTCTTCGTGGCCAGGGTCCTGACCACCAGCGGCAGCCTGGGTGCGGTCACCAGCGGGATCCTGCTCACGCTTGCTGGGGCCGCGCCATGGCTGTTCGCCGGCATGGTGGCCACGCTGGTCATCGCCTGGCTGCGCGGGCTGCGCCAGTGCATCAGCGACCTGCGCCACGACCTGAGCCTCCGGGACCCGGCGTCCGGGGGCGGTCAGGGCAGCCGCGCGACCCCGGAGTAGAGCCAGCGCGAGCCGTCGCTGTCGGCCAGGCCGGGGTCGTCCGCTCCCCAGTCGCCCGCGTAGCAGAGCCAGCCCGCGGTGCCCTTCCCGTACGGCGGCACCAGTTCCAGCCCGTCGAAGAGCCGCTCCACCTCAGGCCTGGAACGGAAATGCATCTGCGCGGTCGCGTGGTCGAACACCCGGCGGAACTCGGCGACCGACCGCGGGGGCTTCTGGTCATCGGTGAGATGGGACAGCGACAGGTAACTCCCGGGCGCCAGCTCCCCCATGTACCGCGCCACCAGGCCCCACGGGTTGGACGCATCCGACACGAAGTGGACCACGGCCGTCATCAGCAGGCCGGCCGGCTGGCTGAAGTCGATCAGGTCGCGCAGGTCAGGGTGCGCCAGCAGGGCGCCGGGCTGGCGCAGGTCGGCCTGGACAACCCTGGTCCGGTCGGGATCGTCCAGCAGTTCCTGGGAGTGCTCGGCCACCATCGGGTCATTGTCGACATAGACCACCCGGCATGCCGGATTGACGAACTGCACCACCTCGTGGGTGTTGCCCACGGTCGGGAGCCCCGATCCGATGTCGATGAACTGGCGGATGCCGCGTTCGGCAATCCATTTGGCCGCCCGCTGGTGGAAGCCCCGGTTCGCCCAGGCGCAGTCCCTGATCTCGGGCACCAGCGACATGATGCGCTCGGCGGCGGCGCGGTCGGACTCGAAGTTGTGCTTCCCCCGCAGCAGGTAGTCGTAGATCCGCGCCGGGGCCGGCCGCGCAGGATCCACCCACGCGGGTCCCTGGTGAACCTCGATCATCGGCACCTCCACCGTCGTCGGCGAGCGAACACGGAGAGTGCATCCGCAACCCATGCTCACCTGTCTCGCGCACCCTGTCACGCGCCCAGCGAAATCAACGGAGAGATACGGATGTGCCCGTAGCGTACTACTGTCGGTCGCTCCGGCCGACCGCGGTCAGTACGGCCTCCCGGACGGATCAGGATCCCGTGCGATACCCCGCTCGCGACAGATCGCTACTGAGCGTCACTACCGCGCGGCCCCTGCGCGTCATGGTCACCGCCGCGGCCGCGTGGTGCCTTCCGCCCGGCCGCGGCCCCCGCGGGACGGCGTAGTTCGTGCGGAAGCTGGAAGACCATCTGCTCGTCCACCGCCTCCACCTCCTCGACGGTGCCGAACCCGTACTCCGCCAGCTGCCCGAGCACGCCGGAGACGAGCTCCTCCGGCACCGACGCCCCGCTGGTGACCCCGACCGTGGCCGCTTCCCGCAGCCAGCCCGGCTCGATCGCGGCGGCGTCGTCCACCAGGTAGGCGGCGGCAGCGCCAGCGTCCCTGGCGACCTCAACCAAGCGGACCGAGTTCGACGAATTGGGGGAGCCGACCACGATCACCAGGTCGGCGTCCTTGGCGATCTGCTTCACGGCCGCCTGCCGGTTCTGGGTCGCATAGCAGATGTCATCACTCGGCGGGTCCATCAGCTGCGGGAAGCGCTCCCGCAACGCGGCGACCGTCTGGCTGGTCTCGTCCACCGACAGGGTGGTCTGGGAGAGCCAGGCAATCCGGGCGCCCTCCGCCAGCCGGACGGAATCGCTGGCCTCCGGGCCCTCCACCAGGTGGATGCTGCCGGGGGCCTCGCCGGTGGTGCCGGCGACCGCCTCATGGCCATGATGGCCGATGAGCAGAATGTCGTAGCCCTGCGCGGCGAACCGTCGCGCCTCGTTGTGCACCTTGGTGACGAGCGGGCAGGTGGCGTCGATGGCGTGCAGCCCGCGCTCGGTGGCGTCCGCACGCACCTCGGGTGCCACGCCGTGGGCGGAGTACACGACCACGGCGCCGGCCGGCACCTCGCCGACCTCTTCCACGAAGACGGCGCCGCGCTCTTCGAGCGAGGCCACGACGTGCTTGTTGTGGACGATCTGCTTGCGCACGTAGACCGGGGGGCCGTACCGCTCGAGCGCTACCTCGACGGTCTGCACTGCCCGGTCCACCCCAGCGCAGTAGCCGCGCGGCTTCGCGAGCAGCACACGGCGCGTTGTCACGGGCATATCCCCCATCGTAAGGGAGCAGTCGTAGCGCTACCGGAACCCCCACCGGGGCGGCCCTGCCTGGCGG
>JAIRTY010000086.1 GCA_031254715.1 Nocardiopsaceae bacterium
ACCTGGCCCTCATCTTCGACGGCATGCGCCCGGACGGCGCCAGCCCGCTACCCGCTCCTGCGCCACCCTCCCCCTGACTGCGCCCGCTGGCGTCCTGTCATAGGCACCGGCCGCCGCGCCCCGGCCCCGGCCAGCCCGGATGCTGACCGTGGGCCGCGGGTCACAGCCGGCAGTCCAGCGGCCCGGTCTCCTGGGCGCGCCGCAGCAGGTCGGTGAGCTGGCGCTTGCGCGCGGCGCCCCGGCGCAGCGCGTCGACGCGGGCGAACCGGGCCAGCTGCGCGGCCGGCGGCCGGGGAGCGCCGGTCAGCTCGTAGCCGAGCGACCGCAGCCGCCCGCCCATCACCGCCTCGCACAGCGCGGCTTCCCAGGGCTCCAGCCGCTCCCGCCAGGAGCCGGACCTGGCGGCCGTGACCTGCTGCTGCGTGGCAGCGTGCCACACCTGGCGCTCGGGCAGGGTGGCGGCGGCCACCTTGTGCGGCTCGGCCATGGCCGGGTCGTAGTCCTCGCCCAGGAACTGGCACAGCGCGGTCAGCTGCGGCACCGGGCTGGCGGCCAGTTCCTCGTAGCGCAGCTCGAAGCAGCTGCCCGGCGGCAGCCGCCGGGCGGCCCGCCGCCCGTTGTCGACCGCCTCGTTCCAGGTGGAGATGGCGGCGTAGATGTCCTGCTTGAACCACGGCATGGACTTCAGTGACGCGACGCAGTCACGGCCGTCCCTGATCAGGTGCACGAGCTGAGCGTCGGGGAACATCCGGAGCAGGCCCGGTATCTCCTCGTAGTAGCCAGGCCGCTTGTCTCCCCAGCGCGGCTTGCCGAACCGCCGGGCGTAGGCGCGGAAGACCGTTCCCAGCGCCGAGCCGAGGGTGGGCGGGCCGGCCGCGATCTCCTCGGTGATCTCGTCGCCGTCCAGGCCGAGGTCGGCGAACAGCGTCTCCCGGCTGCCGGTGATCCAGCGGGCCAGCGCGCGCCGGCCGGCTTCGGTGCGCAGGTCCCAGCCGGTGCGGGCGCGGTAGGCGGTCAGCACGAACCGGGTCTCGGGCGGCATCGCGATCCGGGGATGGGCATGCAGCATCAGCTGCAGCAGCGTCGTCCCCGAGCGGGGACAGCCGAAAACGAGCACCGGCCGCTGGGCACCCACGGGTCCTCCCGTCAGTCTCCGCCGGGAACCAGCCGGACGCCTGCCGCGTGCCGGCGGGCCAGCGCCCGGTAGAGCCCGGGGTTGGTGTCCACCCACTGCTTCGCCCCGCCGCGGACCTCGCCCATGACCCGGGCCGGGACTCCGGCCGCGACCATGCCGTCCGGGACGGTCATGCCCGGCGGCACGGTGGCCCCGGCGGCGATCAGCGCCCGGCTGCCGACGACCGCCCCGTCGAGCACCGTGGCCCCGTTCCCCACCAGCGCCTCGGCGCCGATCACCACGCCGTGCACCACGCACAGGTGGCCGATGGTCGCGCCCTCGCCGACCTCCGTCACCGGGTCGGCGCCACCGTGCAGGACCGACCCGTCCTGGACGTTTGCCCCCCGGCGGACCACGATCGGCCCGAAGTCGGCCCGGAGCACGGCGCCGTACCAGACCGACGCCTCGGCCTCCACCAGCACGTCCCCGACCAGCGTGGCGGTGGGCGCTATCCACGCCTCGGGGCTGACCTTCGGCGCGCGGCCCTCAAATTCGAACAGTGGCACCCGCCAATGATGCACCAGCCGGCCGGATAACCGCCGCGCGGCGCCCGGAGCCGCTCTCCGCAGCGGTATCACCGGTGATACCATTGCCATGTGGCGATGACATTGCGGCTCACCGAGGCCGACGCGAGGGCGCTGCGCCGCCGTGCCGAGCATGAGGGCCGCCCGATGCAGGATGTGGCCCGGCAGGCCATCCGGGAGTACGTGGAGGGCCACAGCCGGGCCGAACTCCTTGACCGGGTCCTCGACGAGGAGCTTCCCCAGTATGCCGAGGCCCTGGAGCGGCTCGGCGAGTGATTTACCTGTCCGTACCGGAACTCATCTACATCGGTGAGCGGTCCCTGGGGCACGCACCGGAGGTACGCGACTATGGCCTGCTGGAATCCGCCGCCGCGCGCCCGCAGGCGAGCGCATTCGGCGCGGACGCGTACCCGGATCTGGACACGAAGGCTGCGGCGCTGCTTCACTCGCTCGCCAGGAATCACGCGCTCGTTGACGGGAACAAGCGGCTCGCGCTGGCAGCGGTGATCGCCTTCTTCGGGATGAACGGCCGCCGCCTCACCCTTTCTAACGACGAAGCCTATGAGCTGGTGATGGACGTTGCGGCAGGCCAGCTCGACTCGGTAGATACCATCGCAGCCAGGTTAAGGACGGCAACCCGGCCACGGTCGTGATCGGGCGAGGCCTCCCCCGGATTATGGTGACCCTGTGACGGCCGTATCACAGGCGCCATCCCAGCCCCGGGGCCGACCGCCGGGGCCGCAGCCGCGACAGCTGATCGTCACGGTGTACGGGCTGTACGCGCGGGCCGAGGGCGGCTGGCTGTCGGTGGCCGCGCTCATCAGCCTGCTGTCGGAGCTGGGCGTGGACGAGCCAGCGGTCCGTTCCTCGATTTCCCGGCTGAAGCGGCGGGGGCTTTTGCGCGCGGGCCGGCGGGGCGACGCGGCCGGGTATGAGCTGTCCGGCGAGGCGCTGGCCATCCTGGCCGAGGGCGACCAGCGCATCTTCGGCCGCCAGCGGGCACGGCTGGCCGACGGCTGGCTGCTGGCGGTGTTCTCGGTGCCGGAATCAGAGCGGCAGCAGCGGCACCTGCTCCGCTCCCAGCTGGCCCGGCTGGGCTTCGGTACCGCCGCGCCCGGGGTCTGGATCGCCCCGGCGCACCTGCACCAGGCCACCGCTGACATGCTGGCGCGGCGCGGGCTCGATCGCTACGCGGACCTGTTCCGCGCCGACCACCTGGCCTTCGGCGACCTGGCCGGCAAGGTGCGCCAGTGGTGGGACCTCGGCCTGCTGGAACGGCTCTACCGCGGGTTCATCGACACGCACGGCCCGCTGGAGCGGCGCTCCCGCCCGGCTGCCCCGGCCGGGCGGGAGGCGTTCGCCGGATACGTGCGGGCGCTGACGGACTGGCGGCTGCTCCCCTACCTCGACCCCGGCCTGCCCGCCGAGCTGCTGCCGCCGGACTGGATCGGGATCCGCGCGGCCGGGCTGTTCTTCACGCTCCAGTCGCGGCTGGCCGTGCCCGCCCAGTCGCACGCGTCCCGGATCCTGACCGCCTAGCCCGGCGGTGCTCAGCCTGGCAGGGCCGCCACGCCCTGCAGTTCCACCAGTGCCGCCGGGTCCCACAGCCGGTGCACCCCGACCGCGGCCATGGCCGGGTACTCCCGGCCGGCCAGCCGCCGCCACACCTCCCCGATCTCGCGGCCGTGCGCCCGGTAGTCCGCCAGGTCCACCGCATACACGGTGAGGCTCACCAGCCCGCCCGGCTCCCCGCCGGCCGCGCGCAGCGCGGCCAGCAGCCGGGCCAGCGCCCGCTCGAACTGCTCCGCCACGCCGGAGCCGGTGATCCGCCCCTGCTCGTCAAGCGCGGTCTGGCCAGCGAGGAACGCGAGCCTGCCCGGGCTCACGGTCACCACGTGACTGAACCCGGCGGGCCTGCCCAGTTCCGCCGGGTTAACGCGATCGATGGTCACGATCCTGGGTACCACGGACAGCCGTGCCGCGGCAGTCAGCCTGCGCCAAACCGTTCTATATCGTCTCGTTGACGGTCGTTGTGAACACAGCATATTCTGGCGGCGGGAGGCACGGCCAGATGCGGATCGCGGTACTCGGCGGCGGCCCCG
This sequence comes from Nocardiopsaceae bacterium, assembly GCA_031254715.1. Classification (GTDB taxonomy): domain Bacteria; phylum Actinomycetota; class Actinomycetes; order Streptosporangiales; family Streptosporangiaceae; genus JAIRTY01. The sequence goes on from JAIRTY010000086.1 coordinate 3,801, forward strand.
GCGGGCTGTATTTCGCCGCGCTGGCCCGGCAGCTCGACCCGCGGCACGAGATCACCGTGTGGGAGCGGAACGCGCCCGGCGACACGTTCGGCTTCGGGGTGGTGCTCTCTGACGAGACGCTGGGCGGGATCGAGCACGCCGACCCGCGGGTGTTCCGCGCGATGGAGCGGGAGTTCGCCCGCTGGGACGACATCGACGTGCACTACCGGGGCACGGTCACCACCTCCGGCGGGCACGGGTTCGCGGCGATGAGCCGTCACCGGCTGCTGGAGATCCTGCAGGAACGGTGCGCGGAGCTGGGCGCGGAAGTCCGGTACCGGACCGAGGCGCCGCCCGCCGCGCAGCTGGCGGCCGATCACGACCTGGTGGTCGCCGCCGACGGAGCCAACTCCGTCACCCGCGCCGCGCTTTCCGGCACCATCCGGCCCAGCCGGGAGACCCGCCGGTGCAAGTACATCTGGCTCGGCACGGACCTGGTCTTCGACGCGTTCAAGTTCTACGTGCTCGACACGCCGTGGGGGGTCATGCAGGTCCACGGCTACCCGTACCGCCGCGACGCGAGCACGCTCATCCTGGAAGCCCGCGACGACGTGTGGGAACGGGCCGGCTTCGGCGCCGCCGCCCGCCGTGCGGGGGGTTCCGGGCCATCGGGGTCCGGGGTTTCCCCGGGCGACGCTGTGCTCCCTGGGGCCAGCACCGGCCCGCTGCCGCCAGGCCGCAGCGACGAGGAATCGATGGCGATGATCAGCGAGCTGTGCCGGGACGTGCTCGGCGGGCACAGCCTGACCGGCAACAACTCGCAGTGGATCAGCTTCACCACCATCCGCTGCCAGGCCTGGCGGCACCGGAACATCGCGCTGCTCGGCGACGCGGCGCACACCGCGCACTTCTCGATCGGCTCGGGCACCAAGCTGGCCATGGAGGACGCGCTGGCGCTCGCGGCCTGCCTGCGCGAGCAGCCCGGCGTGCCCGGCGCGCTGGCCGCCTACGAGGCGGAACGGCAGCCGGTGGTCGCCTCGACCCAGCGCGCGGCACAGGCCAGCCTGGAATGGTTCGAGAACATTGGCCAGTACGCCGGCCAGGACCCGGCCCAGTTCGCTTTCAACATCATCACCCGCAGCCGCCGGGTGACCTACGACAACCTGCGGCTGCGTGACCCGGAATTCGTCGCCAGGATGGACGACTGGTTCGCGGGCGGGCAGGACCGGCCACCGGGCGCTGGCGTTACTTCGCTCCGGAACGCCTCGGTACCAGGCAGCTCCCCGGCGGAACCGGCGGTGCGGTGCCCGCCGATGTTCCAGCCGGGCCGGATCGGGCGGCTGTGGCTGCCCAACCGGGTCATCGTCTCGCCGATGGACATGTACAGCGCCCGCGACGGCGTGCCCGGCGACTTCCACCTGGTGCACCTGGGCAGCAAGGCGCTGGGCGGGGCCGGCCTGGTCATGACCGAGATGGTGTGCGTCTCCGAGGCGGGCCGGATCAGCCCCGGCTGCGCGGGCCTCTACACGCCGCAGCAGGAGGCGGCCTGGCGGCGGATCGTGACGTTCGCGCACTCCCGCGCCGGGGCCAGGATCGGGGTCCAGCTCGGTCATTCCGGCCGGAAGGGCTCCACCCGGCTGATGTGGGAGGGCATGGACGAGCCGCTGCCGGCGGGGAACTGGGAGGTGTGCGGGCCGTCCCCGCTCCGCTACTCCCCCGCCAGCCAGGTGCCACGGGAGCTGACGGCCGCCGGGCTGGCGGCGATCACCGGGCAGTTCGCGGCCGCAGCGGCGGCGGCCGGGCGGGCCGGGTTCGACCTGCTGGAACTGCACTGCGCGCACGGCTACCTGCTGTCGTCGTTCCTGTCCCCGCTCGCCAACCAGCGCACCGACCGGTACGGGGGGTCGCTGGCCGGGCGGCTGCGCTACCCGCTGGAGGTGTTCGACGCGGTCCGCGCGGCCTGGCCGGCCGGGCGGCCGCTGACGGTGCGGATCTCGGCCACCGACTGGCACGACGGCGGGGTGGACTCCGGCGAGGCGGTGGAGATCGCCCACGCCTTCGCCGAGCACGGCGCCGACGGCATCGACGTGTCCACCGGGCAGGTGGTCAGCGACGAGCGGCCGGCGTTCGGGCGCAGCTACCAGACCCCCTACGCCGACCGGATCCGGAACGAGATCGGCACCAAGTACGGCGTCGCGGTGATCGCGGTCGGGGCGATCTCGTCCTGGGACGACGTCAACTCGATCATCCTGGCGGGCCGGGCCGACTTCTGCGCGCTGGGCCGGGCGCATCTGTACGACCCGCAGTGGACCCTGCACGCCGCGGCCGAGCAGGGCTACCAGGGCCCGGCTGCCCGGTGGCCGGACCCGTTCGCGGCCGGCAGCCGCCGGCCGCAGGCCGGCCGTACCGACGGCCCCCGCCCGAGGCTGGAGCTGATCAGGTCGGGCCCCCCGGCCACCGCTCACCGCCGCTGGCGCCCGGCGAGGAACGGCAACCCCCAGTCCTGACCCGGCAGCCGCGGTAACAGTCAGCGTGGCCGCTGCGACATAAGAACAGCCGTGCGATCAGCGGGACTGCCGTCGCCCTGGGAGGGCATCATGCACCCGATGTTTGTGGAGCTGTTCATCGAGACCGACGACGACGGCCTGCTGGCCGAGGAGGAAGCCAGGCGGCGCACGGCGCGCCGGGCCCGGCGCAACCGGCCAGCCATGCAGGTCAGGACCGTGCCCCGGGAAGCACCAGCGGCCACGGGACGGTGAGCCATGCGCCGCCGCACGGCTCGTTTAAAGCCTTGGGCCGCGTCAGCGCCGGCGGCTACCATGGTGATCGTGAAGGTCACCGTCATGGACGCAGCAGCGGCGCGAGCTACCAGCTCGCCGGACGCCGCTGCCTGACCTTCGTTTCTCTCTTCTCTCGCACCGGCGACCGGACAGGCCGCTGGTGCAAGCTTCGGGAGCCGCCGGCCGGCGCTTTGCCGGCTCGGTAACACCGCTGGAGCGAACGGCCTTTCCGGTCACCATGACCGAAAGGCGCAGACCCGTGAATACCAGCCAGGCGATCTCCACGTTCATCGAGTTCTTCCGCGACCGGGGGCACCGCCTGATCACTGGTGCCTCGCTGATTCCGGCGCCCGGCGATCCGGTGCTGTTTACCACGTCGGGTATGCACCCGCTCACGCCGTTCCTGGAAGGCCGCCCGCACCCGCTCGGCAACCGGCTCACCGGCGTGCAGCGCTGCCTGCGCACCACCGACCTGGACGAGGTGGGCGACTACTCGCATCTGACGCTGTTCGAGATGCTCGGCTCCTGGTCGCTGGGCGACTATTCCGGGCCGCAGAGCCTGCGCTTCGGATACGAGCTTGTCCGCGACGGCTTCGGCATTCCGCCCGGCCTGCTGCACGCGACGGTGTTCGGCGGGGACGAGCAGACGGGGCCGGACCTGCAGTCCCAGCAGGTGTGGACTGAGCTCGGGGTCCCGGTCGAGCTCACCGCCGGGGAGAACTGGTGGTCGGGGCCGACCGGCCTGTGCGGGACCGATTCCGAGCTGTTCGTGTGGACCGGCGAGCCGCCGCCGCGTGGCACCCCGGGCAGCGACCCCCGGTGGGTGGAGCTGTGGAACCACGTGAGCCTGCGCTACCAGCAGCTTCCCGACGGCACCCGGCGTCCCCTGCGCCAGCGGAGCGTCGACACCGGGATGGGCCTGGAGCGGCTGCTGATGGTGTTGCAGCAGCAGAGCTCGGTGTTCGATACCGACCTGTTCCGGCCCTGGGTGAGCGCGACCGCTGAGCTCTGGCCCGCGGGCGAGCGGGAGTCCCGGGTCATCGTCGATCACCTGCGGTCGGGCGTCGTGATCACCGGCGACGGGGTGCGGCCCGCGAACACCGGCCGCGGCTACGTGCTGCGGCGGCTGCTGCGCCGGGCGCTGACCACGCTGTGGCGCGACGACCCAGGCCGCTCGCTCGCGGACCTGCCGGACCCGCTCGTCGGCGGCACCCTGACCCACTTCCAGCAGTCCCCCGGCAGCAGCGAGGTAAGGGGCGTGCTGCTCGCGGAAGAGCAGAAGTTCCGGGACCTGCTAACGCGCGGCCGCCGGGTACTCTCGCGGGTCCGGCTGAGCACACCGGTCACCGAGCAAGAGCTCCGCGACCTGCACCAGACCCATGGCCTGCCACCGGAACTGGTCAGCGAGCTGCTCGCCGAGCAAGGGTAACCGGGCCGCCTAGACCCGGCGGCGGCGCGCTAGTCGCGCCCGGCACCGCGATCGGGCGCGGTCATGTCCCCCGTCCCTGGCGTGCCGTCGGCGAGCCCGTAGCGCAGGTACACGGTGCCCTTCGGACCGGCTACCGGCGGTTCGAGGAGCGTGAGGTTCGCTGGCACCGCGCCACCGTCGAACACCTTCTTCCCGACGCCGAGGACGATCGGGTGCACCCAGAGGTCGAGACGGTCGAAGAGCTTCTCGCGCAGGAGGGTCTGCACCAGGTTCAGGCTCCCGACGACCTTCACGTGCTGGTGCCGGTCACGGATCTCGCGCACCGCGCCGGCCAGATCCGGGCCGAGCCGCGTGGACCCGGCCCACGAGAGGCCGGGCCTGCCGCGGGAGGCCACGTACTTCGGGACGCTGTTGAAGAGCGCGGCGATCTCGTTGTCCTGGCCGCCCTCCTGGTATGGCCAGTAGGCGGCGAAGATGTCGTACGTCCGCCTGCCGAGCAGGAGGGCGTCCGTGCCCTCGTACGCGGCAAGGATCTGCGCCCCGGTGACCTCGTCCAGCAGGGGCGCCTGCCAGCCGCCGAACGGGAACCCCGCCGGGTCCTCCTCGGGCGCGCCGGGCGACTGCCCGACGAGGTCGAGGGTTGCGAACAGCTCGATGTGGATGAGGCCCATGCCTTACTCCCGGTGAGTCGGTTGTCCCAGTCGAGAGGCAGACCTGCGGGCGCCGGCAGACTCATCGCTGCAACGGCACCTCGCCGGCCTGGTATCAGCTGGCCGGCCAGCCGGCGGCGGGGTCTGGCGGCTTCTCCAGGTAGCTGGCAAAGCCCCGGATGATGACATCCAGGCCCCACTCGAACCGATCGTCGGCACTCCCGGCCGTCATCGTGCCGGCCAGCGAGCGCAGGTTCGGGAACTGACCCGGCGGCAGCGACCGCAGCCAGCCGGTGAACTGGTCCCGGAACCGCTCGGGGTCTCCCGGCGGCGCCACCTCCAGCTCGTAGGCGAAACCGCCCACATACAGCCCGGCCAGGTCGCCGACGAAGACCGCGACCTGGTCGGGCAGTCCGGCCGAGCGGAGCTCGCCCAGCATCTCCTCCATGCCGCTGAGCATGCTGGGAGTGACCGCCACCCGGCCCAGGGTCAGGACCGCGACGCCGGGGTGGCGCCGGTACATGTCCAGCATCGCCCGCGCGAAGGCCTTGAGCCACTCCTGCCAGTTGCCGCTCGGCGGCGGGAACGAGACCTCCGCGTACATCCGGTCCAGCACGAGCTGGATCAGTTCCTCCTTGTTGGCGACATAGCCGTAGAGCGACGAGGCGGAGACCCCGATCTCATCCGCCAGCCGCCGCATGGTGAGCTTCTCGCCGCCCTCTGACTCCAGCACCGTGAGCGCGGCATCGACGACAACGTCCCGGCTGAGCCGGGGCCTGGGCACGCTCCGGCGCCGCGGCGCCGACCGCCACGGTGGCTCGGGAGGCTGCTGGATGGCCTCGGGCTCCGTCATGCCAAACAGTGTACTTGACGAGAACATTGTTCTGTAGTAGAACATCGTTCGTAAGCGAACAACGTTCGGCTACAGAACAATGTTTCAGGAGGGTCGCGATGAGCCAGATCAGCGGCACCGTTGAGGCCGAGGGCCTGCGCAAGGCCTACAAGGGCGATGTGAAAGCGCTGGCCGGGCTGGACCTCTCGGTCCCGCCCGGCAGCGTGTTCGCCCTGCTGGGTCCCAACGGCGCCGGCAAGACCACGACCGTGCGGATCCTGACCACGCTGGCCCGGCCGGATGCCGGGCGGGCGGCGGTGGCCGGGATCGACGTGCTCGGCCAGCCCGGCCGGGTGCGCTCGGTGATCGGCGCGGTCAGCCAGCACTCCAGCGCGGTGAGCCTGCTCACCGGGCGGGAGAACCTGGCCCTGCAGGGCAAGCTCTACGGGCTGCGGGGCCGGGAGCTACGGCGCCAGGTGGACGGGCTGCTCGGCCAGTTCGGGCTCGCCGAGGCCGCCGGCCGGCAGGTGCGCACCTATTCCGGCGGCATGCGGCGGCGGCTGAACATCGCCATGGTGCTGGTGCACCGGCCGGCGGTGCTGTTCCTGGACGAGCCGACCACCGGGCTCGACCCCGAGGGCCGGGCCGGGCTCTGGTCCGTCGTCACCGGCCTGGCCGGGGAGAACGGGACCACGATCCTGGTCACCACGCACTACCTGGCGGAAGCCGACCAGTTCGCGGCCAGGGTGGCGATCGTCGACCGGGGCCGCGTCGTCGCCGAGGGAACCCCTGACCAGCTGAAGGCCGGCCTGCACGGGGACTCGGTGCTGCTGGAGATGGCTGAGCCGGGGGTCGTCGAGCGGGCCGAGAAGGCCCTCGCGCCGGTGCCAGAGGTCCGCGACGTCACCTCGGAAGGCGCGGTCGTCCGCGCCCGGGTCGACGACGGCCCGCGGGCGCTACCGGCGGTGCTGGCCGGGCTGGAGGCCGGCAGCGTCCAGGTCCGGTCCGTCACCGTCGCCCGGCCCACGCTGGACGACGTCTACCTGCGCCACACCGGCC
>JAIRTY010000191.1 GCA_031254715.1 Nocardiopsaceae bacterium
CACGGCTTCTTGCGCTCGGTGTTGACCGTAAATGGAGCATACCGGCGCCCCCCGGCCTCGGACCCGGACCATTCCGGGGAGGCGATCACGGCGCGCGGCTGGACCTGCGTGTCGGCGAACGTGATCCGGTCGCCGGCGCGCTCGGCGGCCAGGTCGGCCAGCTCGACGCCGGTCCGTTTCTCCAGCTCCCGCCAGCCGGCCACGGCCACTGGGCCGTTGGTGGTGCCGGACAGCGCCAGGATCGCCTCGGCCAGCTGCACGTCGCGGGCCAGCCGGGGCCGTCCGTCCGCCACTCCCCCGCGCACCGTCCCGTTCGCCCGCCGCAGGTAGTCGATGGCTTCCGGTACCTGCCAGGTGACGCCCTTGACCGAGATCCCGTGGCTGTCGAGCAGCGGGCCGGCGGCGGCCAGCTTCTGCGCCACCGCCGGGTAGTCGCGCTCGACGGTGACCAGCCGCGGCATGGTCACCCCGGGCACCGGCTCGCAGTCGCCGCGTTTCCAGTCGCGTACCGTCCCGCCGGGCTGGGCCAGCTCGTCCGGGCTGTCGTGCATGAGCGGGGTGGCCACCACGTCGGTGCGGGTGCCCAGGTGCCCGGCGGCCAGCCGGGAGAACTCGGCCGCGATCATCGTGAACGCGTCGAAGTCGGTGCGGGCCTCCCACGGCGGCGGGATCGCCGGATTGAAGGAGTGCACGAACGGGTGCATGTCGGTGCTCGAGATGTCGTGCTTCTCGTACCAGGTCGCCGCGGGCAGCACCACGTCAGCGAACGTGCAGGTGCTCGTCATCCGGAAGTCGATCGCGGTCAGCAGGTCGAGCTTGCCCCGCGGCGCCTCCTGCTGCCAGGTCACCTCGGCCGGGCGCAGGTGCGGCGGCGATTCCGCCGCCCGCACCGCGTCGTGGGTGCCGAGCAGGTGCCGCATGAAGTACTCCATGCCCTTGCCGGAGGACCCGAGCAGGTTCGCCCGCCAGACCGTCATCACCCGCGGCCAGTTCGCCGGGTCGTCGGGGTCCTCGCCAGCGAACCGCAGCCGGCCCGCCTGCAGTTCCCCGACGACATATCCGGGAACGGGCCGGCCCGCCGCCGCGGCCTCGTCCGCCAGGTCGAGCGGGTTGCGCCCGAACGCCGGGTGGGAGGGGGTCCAGCCGAGCCGGGACGCCTGCGCCAGGCAGTCGGCGAAGGTCCGGCCCTCGAACAGCCCCTGGCCGAGCGGGCTGGCCAGTTCCGCGGGCCCGAACGCCTCGTACCGCCACTGGCCGCCATGCAGGTAGAAGAACGAGGTGCCGGTCATGTGCCGGGGCGGCCGCTGCCAGTCAAGCGCGAACGCCATCTGCTGCCAGCCCGCCAGCGGCCGGACCTTCTCCTGGCCGACGTAATGCGCCCAGCCGCCGCCGTTGACCCCCTGGCAGCCGCAGAGCATCAGCAGCGTGAGGAACGTCCTGTACACCTGGTCGGAGTGGTACCAGTGGTTGGTGCCCGCCCCCATCGCGATCATGGACCGGCCGCGTGAGAGCTCGGCGTTACGGGCGAACTCCCTGGCCACCCGCGCCGCCGCCGCGGCGGGCACCGAGGTGATCGCCTCCTGCCAGGCCGGGGTGCCGGGCGAGCCGGCGTCGTCATAGCCGGCCGGCCAGTCGCCGGGCAGGCCGGGCCTGCCGACCGCGTACTGGGCCAGCAGCAGGTCGAACACGGTGGTGACCAGGCGGCCGGCCACCCGGGTGACGGGCACGCCGCGGCGCACCGAGGTGCCGCCCTCTGTCTCCCCGGCGTCGAACCGCGGCAGGTCGACCGGCACCGCCTCCGGCTGCCGCCCGTACAGGGTGAGCGCGGGGCTGATCCCGGCCAGGTGCAGGTTCCACCGCCCGAGACCCGGCTCGCCGTACCGGAAGCCCAGCGACCCGTTGGGCACCACCGGCTCCCCGGTGCCGGAGTTCAGCATCACGGTCTTGTGCGCCGCGCCCTCGCCGCCGGCTCCGATGTCGGCGGCGGTGAGGAAGCGGCCGGGCAGGTAGCTCTCCCCCCGCTGCTCCAGCGTGACCAGGAACGGCAGGTCGGTGTAGGTCTTCACGTACTCGGTGAAGTAGGGCACCTGCCGGTCGCGGAAGAACTCGGCCAGGATGACGTGCCCCATGGCCATCGCCAGCGCGCCGTCGGTGCCCGGTGCGGCGGCCAGCCAGTCGTCGGCGAACTTGGTGTGGTCGGAGTAGTCCGGCGAGACCACGACCACCTTCTGGCCCCGGTACCGTGCCTCGGTCATGAAGTGGGCGTCGGGGGTGCGGGTGATCGGCAGGTTGGTGCCCCAGATGATCAGGTAGGAGGAGTTCCACCAGTCGCCGGACTCCGGCACGTCGGTCTGGTCCCCGAACACCTGCGGGGAGGCGGGCGGCAGGTCTGCGTACCAGTCGTAGAACGACAGGATCGTGCCGCCGATCAGCGACAGGAACCGGGTGCCGATCGCGTACGACACCTGCGACATGGCCGGGATCGGGGTGAAGCCCACCACCCGGTCCGGCCCGTACGCCTTGACCGTGTGCACATGCGCGGCCGCGATCAGCTCGCTGACCTCCGGCCAGGTCGAGCGGAGGAAGCCGCCCTTGCCGCGGGCTTCCTTGTACCTGGCTGACCGCTGCGGGTCGCCGGTGATCTCGGCCCAGGCGGCCACCGGGTCGCCCAGCCGGGCGCGGGCCTCCCGCCACACCTCCAGCAGCGGCCCCCGCACATACGGGTACCTGACCCGCGACGGCGAGTAGGTGTACCAGGAGAACGAGGCGCCGCGGGGGCAGCCGCGCGGCTCGTACTCCGGCGAATCGGGGCCGGTGGAGGGGTAGTCGGTCTGCTGGGTCTCCCAGGTGATGATGCCGTCCTTGACGTACACCTGCCACGAGCACGACCCGGTGCAGTTCACGCCATGGGTGGAGCGCACCACCTTGTCGTGCCGCCACCGCTCCCGGTAGAACGCCTCGGCGCGGCGGCCGTCCGCCCGGTGGACCTCCCGGAAGTCCGG
>JAIRTY010000124.1 GCA_031254715.1 Nocardiopsaceae bacterium
CGCCCGTGGTCATCCACGGGTTGATCGCGTAGGCGACCGTGTAATGCGCCGGCGGGCACATCAGGTACGTTCTGGGCTGCATCCGGCCCTCCCTCCCCGGGCGACGGCTAATCCAGCCTCAGCCTAAGTTCGACCCTGACCAGGGAAAATGCGCCGATCATGCGTCCTGGCCGCGATTTGTTGCTGGTTGCGGCCAGCAGGCGGCGATCCGTTGCGCGGTTGCCCCGGGGGGCGGGTTCCAGGGGCCTGGGCTCCGGGGCACGGATCCGGTTCCCCGGGCCCGGCGGCGGCGCGGTCAGGGCCTAGCGGCCGATGTCGCGGGCCAGGTCCAGCCCGAGCACCTGGTCCTGGTAGGCGAACGTCTCGAACTTGGAGCCCGGCGGTACCTCATGGTCGGCGGCCAGCTTGGCCAGCCAGCGCAGGGCGGCCGGGACGTCGAGGTCGCCGTCCAGCGCGGCGGCGATATCCCCCGTGTACTGCTGGCCCATCGGCTTGCTGGGGGAGCGTGCCCAGTCGGCGACCTGCTCCCGCCATCGCCGCAGCAGCTGGTCGGCGGCGGCCAGGGTGTCCCAGCCGGGAGCGGCCGGCTCGCGGTAATGCTGCTGCAAGAGCGCGAGCCTGAGCGCCAGCGGGTCCAGCCCCCGCCCGCCGAGGACGGCGGTAACGGGCCCGGTCTCGCTGAGCGGGGCCTCGGTCTCGCTGGCCGGGGTCCCGGTCGCGGTCGCGGTGGTGTCGGTCCCGGTCGCGGGGGTCCCGGTCGCGGGGGTCCCGGTCGAGGGGGTCTCGGTGGTCTCGGTCCCCGTGGCCCGGGCAGCGCCGCCGTCAGCTCGCAGCACCGGTGCCGTGTACACCCACCGGGCCGGGGCCCCGGACACGACCGGGCCTACCGCTGGTTCCGGGCCGGGCCGGGTGATCACGAGATCCAGCGGGCCGGGGGGATCGTCGGCGGTCTGGGACGGGTGGACGTTCAGCGCCGCCAGGTCAGTGCCGAGGTGCCCGGCGGCGTCGCCGGGGGCGCTCTGCCAGGCGGTCACGACCAGCTGATGCCGCTCCGCCAGCCGGCGGATGAGGTCGGCGACCAGGTAAGCCCGCAGGTGCACGGCTTGGGCAGGCCCCCCGGCAGGCCCGGCGGTCCAGGTGCTCAGCAGTCCCCGGCGGCCCGGCACCACCGGAGTCACCCGGCCGGCGGCGCGGTCGTAGAGCATTAGCACGGTTCCAGGGTACGGATGGCGCCGGACGGCGGTGCACTCCGCCCGATGATCAAGGAAACGCCGTCGTCAGGCGTCCAGCAGGTCCTTGATCATCAGCTCTGGGGCAGGTCCGCCAGCCGGGCGGCAGCGGCGTCGATGCGCTCGTCGGTGGCGGTGAAAGCCAGCCGGATGTGATGGTTCCCGGCCGGGCCGTAGAAGTCGCCCGGCGCGACCAGAATGCCGGCCTCCGCAAGCGCCTGCACCCCGCCCCAGCAGTCCAGCCCGGGCCGGGAGGCCCACAGGTAGAGGCCGGCCTCGGAATTGTCGATTTGCCATCCGGCACCGGTCAGGGCCGTCCGCAGCCGGGCACGGCGGGCCTGGTAGACGGCCCGTTGCCGGTCCGCGTGCGCGTCATCGGCCAGCGCGGCGGCCATCGCCGCCTGCACCGGCCCTGGCATCATCATCCCGGCGTGCCGCCGGATTTCCAGCAGGCTGGCGACCAGCGCGGGGTCGCCGGTCACGAACCCGGCCCGGTACCCGGCCAGGTTGGAGCGCTTGGACAGCGAGTAGACGCCCAGCAGGCCTTCGAACGAGCCGCCGCACACATCGGGGTGCAGCACCGACTGCGGCCGGTCCTCCCAGCCCAGTTCCAGGTAGCACTCGTCGGCGGCGAGGACGGCGCCCCGCTCGCGGACCCAGTCCGCCATCTTGCGCAGGTGCGTGGCCGGCAGCACCCGCCCGGTGGGGTTGGCAGGGGAGTTGACCCACACCAGCCGGACCCGGCGCGGCCCCAGCGACGCCAGCCCGTCCGCGGCCACGGCGTCCGCGCCGGCCAGCCTGGCCCCGACGCCGTACGTGGGGTAGGCCAGTTCCGGGTGTACCACCGCGTCCCCTGGCCCGCAGCCGAGCAGGAGCGGCAGTGAGCTCACGATTTCCTTGGAGCCGATCACCGGCAGCACGGCGGCTGGGTCCACCCGCACCCCGTGCCGCCTGGCGAGCCAGCCCGCGGCAGCCTCCCGCAGCCGGGCGGTGCCGTGGGTAGCTGGATACCCGGGTGAGTCAGCCGCGCTGGCGAGCGCCTTGCGCACGACGGGCGGCACCGGGTCGACCGGCGTGCCGACCGACAGGTCCACGATCCCGCCGGGATGCGCCGCGGCCTTTTCCCGGTAGGGCGCAAGCAGGTCCCACGGGAAGCGGGGGAGGCGATCGGCGAGGGTCAGCTGTCTTCTCCTTGCGGCGGCAATGCAGCTACCAGCGGGTGATCAGAGTTGATCTTGCCGACCTTGGCGGCGCCGCCAGGCGAGCCCAGCTCGGAGAAGAACTCCACGTTCGCCTTGTAGTAGTCCTTCCACTGGTCGGGCACGTCGTCCTCGTAGAAGATCGCCTCCACGGGGCACACCGGCTCGCAGGCGCCGCAGTCCACGCACTCGTCCGGGTGGATATAGAGCATGCGCTCGCCCTCGTAGATGCAGTCGACGGGGCACTCTTCAATGCACCCCTTGTCAAGCACGTCGACGCAGGGCTGCGCAATGATGTACGTCACGTCGGGACTCCCCTTCTGGCACTTACGCGCTCCGCAGTACAGGCTAGTATCGCCAGCCGGCTGCCGGCTGCCCGACGCGGGGGCTGGCCAGGCCAGCAGGATCAGCTGCCAGCCGGTTTCCACTGCCAGCCGGTTCCCGGCCCGGGTTCCCGGCTAGCTGGCCCGGACCCTCCCGGCCAGGGCCGGTCCCGGATCTCGGGTCCAGCCTTTTGTCCCGGCCGATACCTGCCATTGGTACCCGGCGTAGCGCACTTTGTGTATCCGGTATTCCGGCGCGTGCGTCACCAGCCAGACCGCGACTGCCCAGCCGCGCGCCGGGCTTGGCGCCCGTACCAGCAGCGCTTGCGACCGCGGCGGGTCCGCCTGACCGGACCGGGGCGGGTCTGCCTGGCCGGCCCTGGCCGGGCCGAAGGCGTGGGCCAGCGACCTGGTGGCCGCCGCCAGCTTGGGGCGGCCGGACGGGGCGGATGGCCACCAGCACCAGACCGCGTGCGGGTTGCCCCCGGTGAACGCCAGCGCCAGCCGGCTGGCCTGGGGGACGTACTGGCGGTAGGCGGCGCCGTCGGCACTGTGCTGCACCCCCTGCGCCGCCTTGAACACAGGCAACTGCCGGTAACCGGGGATCGCGGTGAGGGCGCGGAAGAACCGCGAGCTGGCGTACACCGGATCCTGCAGCTTGCTGGCAGGTCCCCAGCCCTCGGACGGCCGCTGCTGGAACACCCCGACCGAGTCGCGGTCGCCGTAGTCCAGGTTGTGCAGCTTGGATTCCTGCAACGCGGCCGCGTAGGCGATCGTGACCGCCCGCCGCGACAGGTCCTGCTCCTGCGCCACGGCCGCGATCGTGGCAGCGATGCCCGCCTGCTCGGGGTCCAGCGGCATTTCCTGGCCGTGCGCGTTCGCCTGGCAGCCGCTTCC
>JAIRTY010000315.1 GCA_031254715.1 Nocardiopsaceae bacterium
GGATGAGTCAGGGGTAGAACGGTATCAAGAATACCAACGTTCATCGCGGAACGAAACACTCGAAAACCCGATAGCGGCGATTGATTCGTTCTCGCCCAAAGAACGGTGGGAGCACCATACCTGTCCCGCTTCAAGGTGTCGATGGCGATAATAGGGTGCCGGGTCCGGGTCGGCCGGTGCCGGGTCCGGGTCGGCCTGGACCGGGGCCGGGTCCGGTGCGGCTGGATCCGGGGATGACGACGTGTGGCCGGGCCCCGGCACGGGTCAGGGCCGGGCAGGGGCAGGGCCGGCGGCAGGGCCCGGGACGGCAGGGCCCGGGACGGCAGGCCGCCCGGCCGGAACCGGCGGCGGGCCGCCGTTGCCGAGCCGGGCGGACCGGCAGCGGGCTTCCGGCGGCCCCCCCTGGGAGCCCGCTCCCAAGCCCGAGACCGAGCTGCCCTGGGTGTCAACGCCGCCGCGCCGCTCCGCGCTCGGCATGCCGCAGCTTCCCCCGCCGCCCCCGCAGCAGCCGAACCCGCTGGCGGTGTCCCCGTGGGACGCGCTGGCCGAGGAAGCGTGGCCGGGCGGCCCGCGGCCCGCCGCCACGCCGGCATCGGGGCCGGGCAGGGGCAGGGCCGCAAGCCCGCCGCCATGGAACGCCGCGGCCGGGGCGGGCGCCGGCGCAACGGACGGCTCCGGCGGCTCCGGCCCGGAGCAGGCCGAACCGGCTGCGGGCGAGGCCGTCCCGCTGCCGGCGCCCGGCTGGCAGCCGCCCCCGCCACCGGGCCGCAACTCGCAGCAGGCCGATGACCGGCCGGACGGGTCCTAGCGCCTGCCGCAGATGGTCAGCCTGCTGCGCGACCGCCAAGGTCCACGGACACGCCTTAACCGCCCGGTGCGGCCGCCTCGCCCTTGAGCTGCGCCTTCCTGACTGATGCGTACATGGGGACGTACTCCTGGCCGGAAAGCGACTGGATCGCCGTCATCACCTCGTCGGTCACCGCCCGGCGGGCCCGCGCGGTGGGCCCGGCGTCACGGAGCGCCTCGAAGGTCAGCGGCTCACCGATCCGCACCTGCACCTGATGGAACCTGGGGATGGTGTGACCCGGCGGCAGCACCTGGTCGGTCCCGATCATCGCGACCGGGATCACCGGCAGGCCGGACTGGAGCGCCAGCCAGCCGACCCCGGTGCGGCCCCGGTACAGGCGGCCGTCCGGCGACCGGGTGCCTTCCGGGTAGATCCCGAACAGGTCCCCGGCCCGCAACAGCGCCAGTGCGGCATCCAGCATGTCCTGCGCGGCCCTGGCGCCGGCCCGGTCCACCGACAGCTGCCGGGTCGCGCGCAGGTACGCGGCGATCAGCTGCTGCGACGGCCGCTTGCTGGTGAAGTACTCGGACTTGGCGGCGAAGGTGAGCGGCCGCTCGAGCATGAACGGCAGGAACACCGAGTCAACGATGGACAGATGGTTGGACGCGAGGATCGCGCCGCCGGCCGCCGGGATGTGCTCGGCGCCGGTCACGCGCGGCCGCCACAGCGAGCGCAGGAAGGGCCCGGCGAGCAGCCTGCTGGTCCGGTACTTCACATCCCCTCCACCGTGTGATCCGCAGCCGCAGCCTAAAGATAATCGGCTACGGGCGTCCAGGCAGCCGCCGCCGGCGCGGACCACTCAGGTGCAAATGCTCTGGCTGGCGGTCCGGGAGGAGAAGGAGGGGGACGGCTGTGCGGCCGGGGCCGCCCGGCCGACGTGTGCGCTGGAGCCGTAGTCGCTGCCAAGTACCAGGGTGAGAACGGAGCCGGTACCCGGCACCTGCGCCAGCGCGGCGCCGCTGACCTTGTGGGCGACCTTCCTGGCCGCCGCCTGGTCGCCGGCGTGGTACCTGACCACGGTCTGGGTCAGCGACCGGGAGCTGGCGGTGCCGGTCCCGGCCAGCCGGAACCCCTTGGCCCGCAGCCGGCCAGCGGCGGCCGCTTGCAGGCCGGGCTGCGAGGTCCCGTTCAGGACCCGGACCCACACCGTGCGCGACGGCACGCGCGCCCGGTGCGGGTGCAGCAGCTGCTGGCTCACCGGCTGGTCCTGGCGGAACGCCTGGAAGATCAGGCTGGCGTCGGGCTGCGTCCACAGCACATTCGCGGTATCGGCCGGGTCCACTGTGCTGCGCGGGTAGGTCGGCAGCGTGAAGAAGGTGACCTTGCCGGGCGGCAGGTTCTTGACGCTCATCGCGAAGTGGTACAGGCCGGTGAGCCCGCCGAGCCTGCTGTCGATGGTGATCGACCTGGTGGCTGCGTTAAGGAACCGGTAGATCGCCGGCGGGTCGAGCAGCTTGGTCCTGGCCCGGTCCACCAGGGACGACATGAACGCCTGCTGGCGGTTGATCCGCTCCAGGTCGCTGCCGTTCCCGAGCGTGTACCGGGCGCGCACGTAGGCGAGCGCCTGGCTGCCGTTCAGCAGGTGATGCCCGGCCGTCAGGTGCAGCCCCGATTTCGGGTCGCTGATCGGCTTGCTGTTGCATTCCGGCACCCCGCCGACCGCCCGCACCATGCCCGTGAACCCGGCGAAATTGACGGAGACGAAATGGTCGATCGGGATGCCGGTGTCGGCTTCCACGGTCTTGATCGTGCACGCGATGCCGAGCGAGGTGTGATTGCCGTAAAGGTTCCCGATCGTGAAGGCTTCGTTGATCTTGAACGTGGACTGCGGCTGCAGCTTGCCGTTTCCCATCCGGCAGGCCGGGATGTGCACCCATGAGTCGCGCGGAATGGACATGATGTCAGCCCATTTCCGGTCGGCGGCCACGTGCACGATCATCAGCGTGTCGGAATGGTCGGTGCTGAGCACGGCGGCGTTGCCGTACCGCCGGGACTGCCCGGCCCGCGTGTCCGAGCCGATCACCAGGATGTTCTGCGCTTTAGAGGGCAGGCTCGCGGGGCGGTGGCCGAGCATGCCGGAGACGTTCACCTGGTGCAGGTTGCCGTTCAGGTGCTGGTAGATGAGATAACCGCCGGCCGCCACGAGGATCAGGACCGCTGCCAGGATCCCGCCGCCCCAGGCCAGGATCTTCCGCCGCCGGTCCCGGGGAGGAGGCGGCGGGGAGAAGTCGTGAACGGGAGCCGGGGCCGAGGTGCTCATCCCCTATGCCCTACCCTGACATGCTGTGCTATGCCTCGGCGCAGGCTGTGAGTCACCTAGGCCTAGCCCAGCGGGACAGGGTGCCGTGCCAGCCGGCCGGGGCCCGGGCGGACCGCCGGCGGGCGTGCGCGGCCCGGCGGCCTAGCGGAGCTGGCCGTTGGGGCTGGCCTTGTCCACGGCCTGCGGAAGGTCCTTGGCGAGTTGCTCGCTCATCTGGTCCGGCGACACTCCGGCCTTGCCCGCGAGCTGGCTGACATGGTCATTGCCCAGCGCCTGGGTGATCTGCTGGCTGGTGACCGGGCTGTTCTCGCCCTGGCCGAGCCAGGACTGCACCTGATCGCCGAGCCCGCCCTGGCTCAGCTTCTGCGTCAGGCCCGGCAGGTCCAGGCCGGACCCGCCAGATCCCCCGGACCCGCCAGATCCCCCGGACCCGTCAGATCCGTCAGATCCGCCGGATCCCCCGCTGAGCATCTGCTTGATGGTGTCGAGCAGTCCCATCTCATCCCCCGGTTCTATTACGTACCGTTATCGCACAGATCCATAGTGTCACACTCATGGCGTTTGCCCGGGTGTGGCTTCGGGTAGTGGCGGTGAGCGACGGCTACC
>JAIRTY010000382.1 GCA_031254715.1 Nocardiopsaceae bacterium
CACGGCTGCCGGTGCTGCGCTCCACGCTGGCCGAGATCATCTCCATCATCGACGACATGCGCACCTGACCTGCCGCGCCGCGGCGGCCGCGCGGCAGGGCGCACCGTACGCCAGCGGGCCGCGCACCGCAGCGCAGCGCGCCACGCAGGGCAGCACGCCACGCACGGCATCACGCCACGCGCCGCAACGGGCCGCACGCCAGCGGAGCCGTTACTGTGCCCACGGCGGCACGAACGGCTCCTCGCCGGGCAGTACCGCGCGGCCGCCCACCGGCAGGGCCACCACCATCTCCAGCGGGACGTCACCGGGGTTCGCGATGCGCAACGGCACGTGCGGCGGCACGATGAGCGCGTCGCCAGCGCCCAGCCGGTGCTCGGTGCCGTCCAGCGTGACTGCCGCGCTGCCCGACAGCAGGATGAACACCTCCTCCCGGTCGACCTGGTGGGGCACGCCGGGTGCGGCCGGCGCCACGGTGAGCCGCCAGGCGCAGGTCTCCTTCGCGCCCCGGCTCGGGGCGGCCAGGCCGGTGAAGGTGGTGTGCGGGACCGTGAATACGGGCGCGGTGGCGCCATGAACGATGGGCACGCGTATCCTCTCTGACAGTTGACAACCAGGGTTCACAACTAAGATTTACAACTCTAGTTGTATATGGATCGCAGGGGCCGGTCAAGCGGCGCCGGGAGGCAGGAGCGCGATGGCGGAACTGGATTTCGGGGTCCTGCTGGGCCTGGCCTACCAGGACATGGTCGCTGAGCTGCACGATTACCTGGCCGCCCGGGGCTTCACCGGGCTGCGGCCGAGCTTCGGCTTCGCGTTCAAGGCACTCGACCGGCAGAGCCTGACCACCAGCGAGCTGGCGGCCCGGCTGAAGATCACCCCGCAGGGCGCGGCCAAGATCGTCGATGAGATGGCCGTGGCCGGTTACGTGCAGCGGGCCCCCGATCCCGCCGACAAGCGGCTGAAGCGGCTCACGCTCACCGACCGCTGCCGGTCGCTGCTGGCGGCGGCGCACGACTTCCACGCCGGCTTCGAGCAGCGGCTGCGCGAGCAGGCCGGCCCCGGGCAGGTCGCCGCGGCACGCCAGGTGCTCACGGCCGTTCTCGGCCGCGCCGGCGGCGAGGAGCCCGCGGACAGCCTGGCCGGACTGCTGCGCGGGACGCCAGCCAGGCCGCCCCTGCCCTGACGCCGCAGACAGCCCGGCCATGCCCCGATGCCGCACCCAGCACGGCCGTGCCCGATGCCGCAGCCAGGCCGGCCGTGCCCGGACGCCGCAGCCAGTGCCCCCGGACCTCCGCTGTCTCAGGCTCGCAGCGGCCACGACGGGCTCCCGTTCGCCAATCCCGGGCTGCCCAGCAGGTGATCAGGCCGGTTATGGTGACCTCATGCCGGCCAGGAAGGAAGTCATTCAGGTCGCGGGCCACGACGTGGCCATCTCCAACCCAGGCAAGGTCTATTTCCCGCGCACCGGCCACACCAAGCTGGACCTGGTGCGCTACTACCTGAGCGTGGCCGACGGGGCGCTGCGGGGCGTGGCTGATCGGCCGATGGTGCTCAAGCGGTTCGTGAACGGCGCCGACGGGGAGGCGTTCTTCCAGAAGCGCGCGCCCGAGAAGCGGCCGGACTGGATCGACACGGTCGTGCTGAGCTTCCCGTCCGGGCGCACAGCCGAGGAGGTCGTGCCGCGCGACGCCGCCACCCTCGCCTGGGCCGCCAACCTGGGCTGCATCGACCTCAACCCGCACCCGGTCCGAGCTGGCGACCTTGCTCATCCGGACGAGCTGCGGGTGGACCTCGACCCGGTGCCGGGCGTCGAATGGCGGCAGATCATCGAGGTCGCGCTGGCGGCCAGGGAGGCGCTGGCGGATTACGGGCTGACCGGGTGGCCGAAGACGTCCGGCTCCCGCGGGTTCCATATCTACGCCAGGATCGAGCCGCGCTGGAACTTCAACGAGGTCCGCCGCGCCGCGGTGGCGCTGGCGCGCGAGGTCGAGCGGCGGCTGCCCGGCATCGCGTCCGCGAAGTGGTGGAAGGAAGAACGGCAAGGCGTCTTCCTCGACTACAACCAGAACGCCAAGGACCGCACCGTGGCCTCCGCCTACTCGGTCCGGCCGACCCCGGACGCGCGCGTATCGGCGCCGCTGGCCTGGGACGAGGTGCCCGGCTGCGAGCCGGAGGCGTTCACGATCGACACCATGCCCGAGCGGTTCGCCCGGACCGGGGACCCGTGGCAGGAGATGGACTCGGCGGCGGGCTCGCTGGAGGCGCTGCTCGCGCTGGCGGCCGAGCACGAGGCCGCCGGGCTCGGCGACGCGCCCTGGCCGCCGCACTACGAGAAGCAGACCGGCGAGCCGCCGCGGGTGCAGCCGTCCAAGCGCCGCGCTCCCGCCGCTGCCGGAGACGGCACGCAAGGGAACGACCATGACGAACGGGATGGCGCGGGGCCGGGCGGCCCAGCCCGCCCGGGGTCGGTGCTGCCGCCGGCGCCGGGCAAGACCGCCGGGCCGAGCGGCCGCCGCCGCTCGACGATGCCGCTGATCGAGATCGCGCGGGCGGCCACCAAGAACGAGGCCATGGCCGGGCTTGAGCGCTGGAAGCAGCGCCATCCCGCCGTGTGGCCCTACCTGGAGCCCGCGGACGTGCTGGTGGATTCGATGCGCGGGCGCAGTTCCACCTGGACCAGGATCCGGCTGAACCTGCAGCACGTGCCCGGCGCCGAGCGCCCGCCGCAGGAGGAGCTTGAGGTCGACTACGACCCCTGGACGGCGGGCGGCGGGCGGCCGCCGGCCGCCCGCTGAGAGCGGGGCGGCACACCCTGGGCAGGCGGCCGCCGTGGCTCCGGCACGGGAACACTACGGCCGCCGGCGACGTTCTCATCAGCGGTTTTTCAGCTGGTGAGCGGAGAAATGGCGAAGAAGTGCATCACGTGCGGCGCGAAGCTGCATCCGGCGCGGGCGCGTAAGTACAGCTACTGCACGGCCCCGGCGTGCCAGGAGAAGAACGCCAAGGGCCTGACGATGGTGGCCGTGGGCATGAACAAGGCGGCCGACGAGCTGCTGATCCTGGATGAGCAGA
>JAIRTY010000496.1 GCA_031254715.1 Nocardiopsaceae bacterium
CAAGGACGGCGCCAAGATGATCAACGCGGTGAGCAACAGCACGGTGCCGCACATCACGATCAACCTGGCCGCCTCGTTCGGCGCCGGGAACTACGGCATGTGCGGCCGTGCCTACGACCCGCGGCTGCTGTTCGCCTGGCCGGGCTCCAAGCTCGCGGTGATGGGCGGCGCCCAGCTCGCCGGGGTGCTGTCGATCGTGGGCCGGGCCGCCGCGCAGGCGTCCGGGCGCGCGTTCGACGAGGCCGCTGACGAGCAGCGGCGCCAGCTGATCGAGGCCCAGATCGACAAGGAGTCGCACTCGTTCTTCGTGAGCGGGAAGGTCTTCGATGACGGGGTGATCGACCCGCGTGACACCCGCACCGTGCTCGGCATCGCGCTGTCGGCCGCCCATTCCGCCCCGGTCGAGGGACGCCGCGGGTTCGGCGTCTTCAGGATGTGAGATGCCGGTGACGATCAGCAAGCTGCTGGTGGCCGGGCGCGGCGAGATCGCGCTGCGGATCATCCGTACCGCCCATGAGCTGGATGTCGGCACCGTCGCCGTCTACAGCGACCCGGACGCGGCCGAGCCGTTCGTGGCCGCCGCCGACGAGGCGGTGCGGCTCCCCGGCGCCGCCCCGGCTCAGACCTACCTGCGCGGGGACCTCATCATCGCGGCCGCCCGGGCGACCGGGGCGCAGGCGGTGCATCCCGGCTACGGGTTCCTGTCCGAGAACGCGGCGTTCGCCCGCGCCTGCCAGCAGGCGGGACTGATCTTCGTCGGCCCGCCGCCGGCGGCGATCGAGGCGATGGGCTCCAAGATCGCGGCCAGGGAGCTGATGGCGGCGGCCGGGGTGCCGGTGCTGCCCGGGGCCGTCGCCGGGACCGGGGACGGCGCGGACGCGCTGGCCAGCGCGGCGGCGCAGGTCGGCTACCCGCTGCTGGTCAAGGCCGCCTACGGCGGCGGCGGGCGGGGCATGCGGCGGGTGGCCGGCCCGGGCGAGCTGGCGGCGGCTGTGGCCAGCGCCAGCCGGGAAGCCGAGTCTGCGTTCGGGGACGGGACCGTGTTCGCGGAACGGCTGGTCGAGCGCCCCCGCCATATCGAGGTGCAGATCTTCGGCGACTCACATGGCACCGTCGCCCATCTT
Organism: Nocardiopsaceae bacterium; assembly: GCA_031254715.1. Classification (GTDB taxonomy): domain Bacteria; phylum Actinomycetota; class Actinomycetes; order Streptosporangiales; family Streptosporangiaceae; genus JAIRTY01. The sequence continues at coordinate 1,125 of JAIRTY010000496.1, forward strand.
TTTGAACGGGAATGCTCGGTCCAGCGCCGCTACCAGAAGATCATCGAGGAAGCACCGTCGCCGGTCGTCGATGACGAGCTGCGGGCCCGGCTCACCACCGCCGCCGTCGCGGCCGGGCAGGCGATCGGCTACACCGGGGCAGGCACGGTCGAGTTCGTGCTGGCGGAGGCCACCGGGGAATTCTGGTTCCTGGAGATGAACACCCGGCTGCAGGTCGAGCACCCGGTCACCGAGCTGGTCACCGGCCTGGACCTGGTCGCCGTCCAGCTCGCGGTGGCCGAGGGGCAGCCGCTGCCGCCGGAGGTGACGGCAGCTCGGCTGACCGGGCACGCCGTCGAGGCCCGGCTCTACGCCGAGGACCCGGCCGCTGGCTTCCGCCCGGCCACCGGAACACTGGACCGGTTCGCGGTGCCCGCCCTGCCCGGGGTGCGGGTGGACGCCGGCGTGACCGGCGGCTCGGTCATCGGGCCGTACTACGACCCCATGCTGGCGAAGGTCATCGCGCACGGGGCGACCAGGGACCAGGCGTGCCGGCTACTGGCCCGGGCGCTGTCACGGGCGCAGCTGCACGGGGTCACCACCAACCGGGACCTGCTCACCGGGATCCTGCGGGAACCGGAGTTCCGGGCCGGCCGGGCCGACACCGGGTACCTGTCGCGGCACGACCCCTCGGCGCTGGCCGCGCCGCCGGCCGGGGACCTGGCGGTCACGGTGCATGCGGTGGCGGCGGCACTGGCGGGAGCGGCCGCCCGGCGGGCGGCCGCCAGGGTGCTCCCCGCGATCCCGGCCGGCTGGCGGAACGTGCCGAGCCAGGACCAGCTCACGACGTTCAGCTGGGCGGGACAGGAACTGGCGGTGCGGTACCAGGTGGGGCGCGGCGGGGAGCGGGCGGCCGTGAACGGCCGCCCGCTCCCCGGCCTCATCGTGCACTCCGCCGCCCCGGACGCCGTTGACCTCACCGTGGCCGGGGTCCGGCGGACCGTCAGCGTGCACCTGGCCGATGGCACCGCCTACACCGACAGCCCGCTCGGCGCCAGCGTGCTGGCCGAGGTGCCCAGGTTCGCCGAGCCGGGGGCGCTGGCGGAGCCGGGGTCCTTGCTCGCGCCGCTGCCAGGCACCGTGGTGCGGGCGGTGGCGGCGGGCGAGCGGGTCGGGGCCGGCGACCCGGTGGTGGTGATCGAGGCCATGAAGATGGAGCACGCCGTCCGGGCACCGGCGGCCGGGGTCATCGCCGAGGCGTGCGTGCAGGCGGGGCAGGCGGTGGCGGCGGGCGCCCTTCTGGCCCGGATCGAGCCCGACGGAGAAGCGGCGGCAGGAGGGGCCACGACATGAGCGTCGTCAGGTACGAGAACGCCGGGCCGGTGGCGTGGCTGACCATCGACCGGCCAGAAGCTCGCAACGCGCTGTCGGCCGCGGTCCGGGAGGGACTGTTCGCCGGGCTGCGCCGGTTCAACGACGACGACGACGCCCGGGTGCTGGTGCTCACCGGGGCCGGGGACAGGGCGTTCTGCGCGGGCGCCGACCTCAAGGAGATGGCGCAGACCGGCCTGAAGGTCCCGCCGAAAGAGATGCTGCCCCAGCTCGGCCGCAGCATCGAGGTCCCCAAGCCGGTCATCGCCGCGGTCAACGGTGCCGCCTACGCTGGCGGGTTCCTGCTCGCGCAGAGCTGTGACCTGTGCCTGGCCGCCGAGCACGCGACGTTCGCGATCAGCGAGGTCAAGGTGGGCCGGGGGGCGCCGTGGGCGGCGCCGCTGCCGTGGCTGATCCCGCCCCGGGTGGCGATGCAGCTGCTGCTCACCGGCGACCCCATCACCGCCCGCCGGGCGCACGAGATCGGCCTGGTCAACGAGGTCGTGCCGGGCCCGGAGCTGGCGGCGGCGGCGCAGGCCATGGCCGAGCGGATCGCCGCGAACGCTCCGCTGTCGGTGCTGGCCGGCAAGCGCACCGCCGGGCTGATCGCTGAGCACCCGCTGAGCCGGGCGTTCCAGGCCGCCGACGAGATCTGGGAGCCCGTCTACCTGAGTGAGGACGCGCAGGAGGGCCCGGCCGCCTTCCGCGAGAAGCGGCGGCCGGTGTGGCGGGGCCGCTGATGCCCGCGGCGCCGGGAGCGCCCGCCGCCGGCGGGCGGCCGGTCCGGATCGGGAACTTCTCCGGCTTCTACGGCGACCGGCTGGCCGCCGCCAGGGAGATGGCCGAGGGCGGCCCGGTGGACGTGATCACCGGCGACTACCTGGCCGAGCTGACCATGGCCATCCTGTGGAAGGCCCGGCAGAAGGACCCGGCCACCGAGTACGCCCGCACCTTTCTCACTCAGCTGGAGCAGGTGCTCGGCATCTGCCTGGACCGGGGCATCCGGATCGTGGTCAACGCCGGCGGGCTCAACCCGGCGGGCCTGGCCGCGGCGGCCGGCCAGCTGGCCGCCCGGCTCGGCCTCGCGCCCGCCATCGCCTACCTGGAGGGCGACGACCTGCTCGGCCGGCTCGGTGAGCTGCTGGCGGGCGGGGTCACGCTGGCGAACGCCGACACCGGGCAGCCGCTGGCCGGCAGCGGCGCCGAGCCGGTCACCGCCAACGCCTACCTGGGCGGCTGGGGCATCGCGGCGGCGCTCGCCGCCGGGGCCGATCTGGTGATCTGCCCGCGGGTCACCGACGCGTCGCTGGTGGCCGGGCCGGCCGCCTGGTGGCACGGCTGGCGGCGGGACGACTGGGACCGGCTGGCCGGCGCGGTGGCCGCCGGGCACGTGATCGAATGCGGTCCGCAGGCCTGCGGGGGTAATTACCCGTTCCTGGATGAGATCACCGACCGGCGCTACCCCGGCTTCCCGATCGCGGAGGTCGCCGCCGACGGCAGCGCGGTCATCACCAAGCACGCCGGGACCGGCGGCCTGGTCTCGGCCGGCACCGTGACCGCGCAGCTGCTGTACGAGATCGCCGGGCCGCGGTACCTGGGCCCGGACGTGGTGGCCGACTTCGGCTCGGTCACGCTCGCCGGCGACGGGCCGGACCGGGTGCGCATCTCGGGCGCGCGCGGCGCGCCGCCGCCGCCCGGGCTCAAGGTCGCGCTCAACTACCTGGGCGGCTACCGCAACACCATGACCCTGGTGCTGACCGGCCTGGACATCGAGGAGAAGGCGGCCTGGGCGCGGCAGGAGCTGTTCGGGCTGCTGGGCGGGGAGGACCGGTTCGGCGCGGTGGACGCGGCGCTGCTGCGGTTCGACCGGCCCGACGCGCCAGCGAACGAGCAGGCCACGGCCCAGCTGCGGATCACGGTCTACGACGCCGACCCGGGCCTGGCCGGGCGGGAGTTCTCCGATGCGGTGATGGCGCTGGCCATGGGCGGGTACGCGGGCTTCCACACCACCACGCCGCCGACCGCTGCCAGCGCGTACGCGGTCTACTGGCCGGCCCTGGTGCCGCGGGCGGCGGTGGAGCAGGTGGCCGTGCTGCCGGACGGGTCCCGCCAGGTGATCCCGCACAGCCCGGCGGCCCCGGCCGGCGCGCCGGCCGCTGCGGGCGAGCCCGCCCCCGCCGCCGGGCCCGCCGCGTCCGGGCCGGCCGGGCCTGGCGGCTGGGGCCGCACCGTGCGGGCGCCGCTGGGCACGGTGGCCGGCGCCCGTTCCGGGGACAAGGGCGGGAACGCGAACGTCGGGCTCTGGGCCCGCCACCCGGCGGCCTACCCCTGGCTGCGGGCCGAGCTGACCACCGGGCGGTTCCGCGAGCTGCTGCCCGAGGCGGCCGGGCTGGACGTGCAGCGGTACGAGCTGCCGAACCTGCACGCGCTCAACTTCGTGGTCGCCGGGCTGCTCGGGCGGGGCGTGGCCGCCACCGCCCGGCCCGACCCGCAGGCCAAGGGGTTGGGTGAGTTCCTGCGCTCCCGCTTCCTTGACATCCCGGCCAGCCTGCTGCCAGGGGAGCCGGGGTGACCGCGGCCGGCGGCACCCGGGTCCGTGACCCGGGCCGGCGGGACAAGATCCTGGCCGCCGCCGCCGACCTGGTCGCCAGCCGGGGCTACCACGCGGTCAGCCTGGCCGACATCGGGGCGGCCGCCGGGATCGTCGGTTCCGGCATCTACCGGCACTTCGGCAGCAAGTCGGCGATCCTGGACGCGCTGCTCGACCAGGCACTGGACCGGCTGCACGGCAACGCGGCCCGGGCCATGGCCTCTGGCGCCCCGGCCGAGCAGGTGCTCACCGCGCTGGTGGCCGACCATGTGGCGTTCGCCGTGGACGACCGGCGGCTGGTGCAGCTCTACCAGCGCGAGGTGCATACCCTGCCGGACGCCGACCGCCGCCGGCTCAGCCTGCGCCAGCGCGACTACATCGAGGAATGGGCGCGGATGCTGGCCCGGGCCCGGCCCGGCACCGGCACCACCGAGGCCCGCACCCGGGTGCACGCGGCCATCGGCGCGATCCAGTCGATCGCCACCTACCGCAGCGACCTCCCCCGCCAGCAGTTGACCGCCCTGCTCACCCGCATCGCCCGCGCCTGCCTGACCAGCTGAGTCCGAGATCAGGGGCCGTGCGGTGATCAGGCTGAGTGCGGCAGCGGCGCCGCGCTGGCCCCGTCGAGCCGTTCTACCGCCACCACCCGGGCGGCCGGGATGGATGACTCGATCGCGGTGATGGCGCTGGCCACAGCGGCCGCGAAGCTGGGGGCATTACGGTCGAAAACGGCCCGCTGCGTCCCGTCAGAACTGGTCAGCAGCGCATCATCGCATCCTGCCGCGTAAAGCGCGTCAGCGTCGGAGCTGTCCGGGCTGGTAAGGTCAGCGCCTTCGATCACCACGGCGAACGAGTAGATCACGGCGCCACCTCCCCATCAGGCCGATGCGGGCACTTGACGACCTGCTCACGTATCCGCTTACCAAGGGTAGCCGGGTCACGAGGAGTGGACCACACAGCGACCGTGTGCGCGCCGGCCGGGCAGCGCGCGAGGCCCCATCGGTGGCCACGATGGATCTCCTCCACCACCCACCCGGCGGCCTCGGCGAACCTGAGCGCGAACTCGATGTCCTTCTTGGGGTGACGGTGTCGCAGAGGCACCCAGCAAGGTTATGGGCCAGTCATGACAATCCCGGCGGAGTATCGCTTCCAGGTCGCCCTGCTTGGCTGACAGCCTCAGCGGATTAGCCTGGACCCGGCAACTCGGACCTACGAGAGGCAGGCGTGATGACTGGCTCCCACACCCGCTGGCCACGGCCCGGGGTACGGCCTGAGGACCCGGAGCGGGCCGCGATCCGCGAAGCCCTGGCCTTCGGCAAGGCGGTGTATGACCGGCGGGTCGCGCTTGGCCTGAGTGTCGCCGATCTCGCCCAGCGCGTTGACATGACTCCGGATGAGGTTGAGTGCATCGAAGAGGGCGGTACCGAGCCCACCGTCGCCCTGCTGCGGTTGCTTGCTGCTGCGCTAGAGGCCGATGTGCGCCTCACATCGGGTCATGACCTCGGCTCCGTATGGTTTGAGACCCACGCAGCCTGACCTCCGGGTGCCCAGCCTCACGCGCATGGGTCGCCTGGTCAGGGCTGGCGGGTGATCGTGACGCAGCAGCGGCCGGGGGCTGGGTCGAGCCTGGGCCGCGCCGCCGGGTCCAGCCCCGCCAGCAGGCCGCGGAGCAGGTGCAGGTTCAGGCTGCAGACCAGCTCTGGGTAGCGCTGCACCAGCTCGTGGAACGGGCAGTTGGCGAGCTGGATCTCGCCGCCGGGGCCGCGCCGGGGCTCGTAGCCGGCGCCGGTCAGCGCGCTGGCCAGGTCGGGGCAGCCCTCGGCCAGCCGCTGCCCGGCCTGCTCGGCGGTGCTGGCCACCGTCGCGCCTGGATCCCCTCCGCGCAGCCGCTCGGTCAGCGCGCCGGCAAGGACGCTGGCCGCGATCTCGTACCGGCGGGGCGGCAGCGAGATGGCGAACTCGCGGGCGGAACGGGCGTACAGCTTGGCGGTCCGGCCGGCCCCTGGCCCGGTCCGCCCCGACACCCGGGCGAACCCCGCTTCCAGCAGCCCGGACTCCACCAGCCGGTCGAGGTGGAAGGCGGCCGTGGCGCGCTTGACGCCGGTCGCGGTGGCCGCCTCGTCCCTGGACACCGGACGGCCCTGCGCGGCCACGTACTCATACAGCGCCCGCCGGGCGGGCTCGCCCAGCACGGCCACCGCCCCCGCATCCCGTACGGTGCGTTGCTCCTGGGACAGGGAGGCTTCCGGCATCAGCTGCCCCTGGCCAGCGACAGGAACTCGTCCCTGGTGCGGGCGTCGGTACGCAGGTCCCCCCGCAGGGCGCTGGTGACGGTGCGAGCGCCAGCGGCCCGCACCCCGCGCAGGCTCATGCACAGGTGCTCAGCCTCCACCACCACGCCCACGCCGCGCGCGGCCAGGTTGTCGTGCAGCCAGTCCGCCACCTGCTGGGTGAGCCGTTCCTGGACCTGCAGCCCGGCGGCGAAGTGCTCCACCACCCGGGCGAGCTTGGACAGCCCCACGATCCGGCTGCCCGGCAGGTACCCGACGTGGGCGGTGCCGGCGAACGGCAGCAGGTGGTGCTCGCACAGCGAGCGGAACGGCACCTGCCGCGCCACTACCAGCTCGTCGTAGCCCTCGTCGTTCGGGAACGTGGTCGGCAGGAAAGCCGACGGGGTCAGCAGCTCCTCGAACGCGCTGGTGACGCGCTGCGGGGTGTTGGCCCGGTGCTCGCCGTCGGCCGGGTAGCCCAGCGCGGCGAGCAGCTCCGTTACCGCCCGTTCCGCCCGGAAGCGGTCGATCCGCGGTGCCGTCCGGAGCGGGACGACGTTCTCCGCAGCCATCGCAGCTCCGTTCGCCGAAATGTAAAACGAAATCTGACTGTCCATAGAAGCCTAGCAGCCGAAGGTCAAGCTCGCTGGCAACCCCCCGGGGGTGCTCGCCGTAACGCTGCTCGGTGATGTCCCCGCCGTGGTCGGCGAAGAAGCCGTCCTCAGCGAGCGTGAGCCCCCACTGGGACCACTCGTAGCGCCAGCTCGCGAGGCTCGTGGACTCGGTATCCATGAGCAGGCCGTCGAAGTCGAACACGACGGCCTCGGCGGGCTGGACGGTCAGCCGCGGGTCCGGCCCGGTCATGGTCACTTCCTGGCTGAGCCCACGGCGGCCGGTTACAGGTGCGGCCCGAGCAGCGTGAGGTCGGCGGGGGACAACCGGTCGCTGGCGGTCTTGGCCTGGTGCCAGTACGGGTACAGCAGCGGCGGGGCGCTGGCCTTGTCCAGCTGCTCCCGCTCGTCGGCGGTCAGGACCAGCCCGGCGGCGGCCAGGTTGTCGGCGAGCTGCTCGGCGGTGCGCGCCCCGATCACCAGCGAGGTCACGGCCGGCTTGCCGAGCGTGTACGCCAGCGCCACCTGGGCGGCTGACACGCCGCGCTGCCCGGCGATGCTGACCAGGGCCTCGACCACGTCATACAGCCGCTGCGAATCATAAACCGGCGGCTCGCCCCAGTCCGTGAGCTGGCGCGACCCCGCGGGCGCCTGCTGGCCGCGCCGGTACTT
>JAIRTY010000554.1 GCA_031254715.1 Nocardiopsaceae bacterium
GGACGGCTGCGGCGGGACCGCCGGCCGCGGAGCGGCCGGCCCGAGCAGGGCCGCTGGCCGCGCGGCCGGGGCGTCCGCTGGCTCCACGGTCCCGGCCAGCTCGGGCGGCAGCACCACCACGGCCTGGGTGCCGCCGTAGACGCTGGTGTTCAGCTCGACCCTGATCCCGTGCCGCCTGGCCAGCGACGCCACCACGAACAGGCCGACCCTGCCCCCGTCCAGCAGGCCGCTGGCCTGGCCCTCCGGGGCGGCGAGCAGGGCGTTGAGGCGCTGGCGCTCCGGTGGCGGCAGGCCCGGGCCCCGGTCCTCGACCTCGACCGCCAGGCCGGCCCGCACGACCTCGGCCCGCAGCACCGTCCGTGCCTGCGGCGGGGAGAACCTGGTCGCGTTGTCGATCAGCTCGGCGACCAGGTGAATGATGTCGCCGGCCGCGGCCGGCCGCACGGCGCCGGGTACCGGCGGGGCGATCCTGACCCGCGGATAGTGCTCGACCTCAGCGACCGCCGCCCGCAGCAGCTCCTGCACGGGCGCGGGTCCGCTCCACTGCCGCGGCGGCACCGCGCCGCCCACGATGGCCAGGCTCTCGGTCTGGTGCCGCATCCTGGTCGCCACGTGGTCGATGGCCAGCAGGCCCTTGCGCAGTTCCGGGTCCTCGACCCGGGCCGCCAGCGACGCGACCAGCCGGATCTCCTGATGAACCAGCGAGTGCAGCCGCCGGGCCAGGCTGACCAGGACCGCTTCCCGTTCGGCTGCCTCGCCGGCCGGGGCGTCGCCGGGCGGCACACCACGCGCCCGCCCTGGCGCCCGGCGGCCAGCGGCGCCGGCCCGGTAGGCGCCGGCCGCCAGCGCCAGGGCCGCGGCCACCGCCGCCAGGATCCATCCAGTCATCGGCGTCCTCGGCTTACGGGGAGTGCGTGCAGGTGACGCCGGTCACGCTAGCGAGCAGCGGGAGCCGCGCCGGCCGGAACGCGGGAACCGATAACAGAATTGTGACCTTACGATCACACTGCGTCATAGATCCTGCTCGCTGGGCCGCCCGGGCGAGACTGGCCGGGCGCCGGATCATGGCATGACTAGATTTGCCGCATGGATGCTTACCCGTACGCCGGGCGCTACGGCGTCAACCGCAGGCTCCCCGGCCAGGGGCGTCCCCGGGCCGAGGTGCTGGCCGAGCTGGCGGAGATCGCCGCCGAGGAGGACGCGTTCTGGGAGACCGGCAAGTGCTCGGGGACCATGTACTGCGGGGACCACGGGCATTACCGGTTCCTGGCCCAGGCGTTCGGCCGGTTCGCGCACGTCAACGCGCTGCAGCGGGACATGTGCCCGAGCATGTCGAAGTTCGAGGGCGAGATCATCGCCATGACCCTCGACCTGCTGAACGCCGGCGCCGTCACCGACGGATCCCCGGCCGGGATCGTGACCACCGGCGGCACCGGCAGCATCCTGCACGCCATGCTCGCCTACCGCGAGCACGCCCGTGCCACGCGCGGCGTGACCGCGCCCAACGTCATCAAGCCGGAGACCGCGCACCCGGCTTTCGACAAGGCCTGCCACCTGTTCGGGATCGAGCTGCGCACCGCCCCGGTGGATCCGGTCACCATGCAGGCGGACGCCGGCTGGATGGCCGCCCACATCGACGGCAGCACGGTCGCCCTGATCGGGTCGGCCTGCACCTACGGCCACGGCACCATCGACCCCATCGGCGAGCTGTCCGCCCTCGCGCTGGAGCGGGGCACCGGGCTGCACGTGGACGGCTGCCTGGGCGGGTTCATCCTGCCGTTCGGGCAGGAGCTCGGGTACCACATCCCGGTGTACGACTTCCGGCTGCCCGGGGTGACCAGCATGTCGGCGGACACGCACAAGTACGGGTACGCGTTCAAGGGGTCCTCGGTCGTCGCGTTCAGGGACCGGGAGCTGCGGAACGCGCAGTACTTCTACCTGACCGGCTGGAGCGGCGGCAAGTACTGCTCTCCCGGCATCGAGGGGTCGCGCTCCGGCGGCCTGCTCGCCGCGACCTGGGCCGCCATGGTGAGCCTCGGGCGCGAGGGCTACCTGCGGTACGCCCGCGAGATCTTCGAGACGTCAGCCCGCATGCAGGAAGCCGTCCGCTCCCACCCGGAGCTGCGGATCCTGGGGCAGCCGACGTTCCTGTTCAGCTTCACCTCGGACGAGTTCGACGTCTACCACGTCAACGACTTCATGCGGCAGCGCGGCTGGCGGTTCAACGGCCAGCAGTACCCCAACGCCCTGCACATGGCCGTAACCGGGCCGCAGACGCAACCGGGGGTGGCCGACGCGTTCGCGGCCGACCTGGCCGAGGCGGTCGGGTACGCGCGGGAGCACGCCGGCGAGCCGGCCAGCAGCGGCGCCATCTACGGCGGGGTTCCCGGCGGCATGACGCCGGCGGCCGATGAGTTCATCCAGGCGGTCATGGCCGGCATGATGGACGAGCAGCAGGCCGTCCCCGCCGAGACCGCGGCGCAGGCCTGAGGCACCGCGGTGACTGGCGGCGGGCCGGCCGGCCGGTACGTGCTCGCGATCGACCTCGGGACCAGCAGCCTCAAGGCCGGCCTCGTCTCACTGGCCGGCCAGGTGGCCTGGACCACCGGCGCCGCGATCAGCACCCGGCTGCTGCCGGGCGGCGGCGCCGAGCAGGACGCCGGGCAATGGTGGCAGCTGATCCTGGACGCGGCGAAGGCAGCCCTGCGCAGCGGCACCGCCGGGCCCGGGCAGATCGCTGCGGTAAGCGTCACCGGGCAGTGGGCCAGCACGGTCCCGGTGGCGGCCGACGGCAGGCCGACCGGGCCCTGCATCCTGTGGATGGACACCCGCGGCGCCCCGTACGCCCGGCAGCGGTTCGGCGGGCCGGTCTCCGGCTACTCCCCGCGGGTGCTGCTGACCTGGGTGCGCAAGACCGGCGGGGCGCCGTCCACCAGCGGCGCCGACCCCATCGGGCACATGCTCCACCTGGACAGGGACCGGCCGGAAATCGCCCGGGCCGCCCGCTGGTACCTGGAACCGGTCGACTACGTGACCATGCGCTTCACCGGGACCGCGGCCGCCTCACCGGCCTCCATGACCGCGGCCTGGCTGACCGACAACCGGGACCCGGGCCGGCTGAGTTACGACCCCGGGCTGGTCCGGCTGGCCGGGGTCGACCCGGCCCGGCTGCCGCCGCTCCGGCCGACCGCCTCGGTGATCGGCACCGTCGCCGGCGGCGTGGCCGCTGAACTCGGCCTCGGCCCGGGGGTCGCGGTGGTGGCAGGCACGCCGGACCTGCACTCCGCAGCGGCCGGGGCCGGCACCCTCGACGGCGGGCGCTGCCACCTGGCGATCAGCACCACCTCGTGGATCAGCCTGCCGGCCGGGCGCAAGAAGACCGACGCCATCCGGCAGATCGCCACCGTGCCAGGGGTCCTGCCCGGCTCCTACCTCGTTGCCAACAACCACGAGACGGCGGGCGCGTGCCTGCAGTGGCTGCGGGACCGGCTGCTCGCCGCCGGCGGCGGGCCCGCGCCGGGCTTCGGAGAGCTGACGGAACTGGCGGCGACCGCCCCGCCGGGCTCGGGCGGGGTGCTGTTCACCCCCTGGCTGGCGGGCGAGCGCTCGCCGGTGGACGACCGCAACGCCCGGGCCGGCTTCCACAACCTGTCCCTGGACACCGGCCGGGCCGCGCTGGTCCGCGCGGTGCTGGAAGGGGTCGCCTACAACAACCGGTGGCTGCACGAGGCGGTGGAACGGTTCGCCGGGCGGCGGCTGGATCCGGTCCGGGTGTTCGGCGGCGGGGCACAGTCCGGCCTCTGGTGCCAGATCCACGCCGACGTCATGGACCGCACGATCGAACGGCTCGCCGATCCGGTGCACGCCAACCTCCGCGGCGCTGCCATCCTGGCCGGCCTGGCCCTCGGGGAGCTGGACCCGGCCGGGGCCGCCGCGCTCGTCCCGGCCGGGACCGTGTTCCGGCCGGACCCGGCCCGCCGGGCCTGCAACGACCGCCTCTATGCCGAGTTCCCCCGGCTGTACAAGTCGCAGAAGCGGATGTTCGCGCGGCTCAGCCGCCCGCCCCGGGGCGCAGTGTGACAGTACCGATTGACAGCACCGCTATCTATATAGTACCACTATCTAT
>JAIRTY010000564.1 GCA_031254715.1 Nocardiopsaceae bacterium
ACCTCGATGACCGTGATCCCAGCCTCGGCCAGCACCAGCACCGACGCCAGCGCGGCTGACGGGTCGGTTCCCCGCACGATGGCCAGCAGCCGCGTCTCGCGCAGCAGCCGGGCCAGGTCGGCCGCGTCCCGCGGGACGGCGGGCGTGTCCGGTGCTGCCCCGGGGGGACCCTCTGCCGCCCCGGGGGATGCCCCCGGACCCCGATGGCCCCAGACCCCCCCGTCGGCTACCATTCCGCGAACGACCCGTCGTCATGCCGCCAGACCGGGGTGCGCCACCGGTGGCCGTCCCGGGCGGCGCGGCGGACGGCAGCCTCGTCGATGTCGAGCCCGAGCCCGGGCCGGCCGGCGGGCACGGCATAGCCGCCGGTGAACCGGAACGGGGCGGGGTCGAGCAGGTAGTCGAGCATGCTGGCGTTCCCGTCGTAGTGGAGTCCCAGGCTCTGTTCCTGGATCAGGAAGTTGGGAACGGCGAACGCGATCTGCAGGCTGGCCGCGAGCGCGATCGGGCCCAGCGGGCAGTGCGGCGCCAGCAGCACATCGTATGCCTCGGCCAGCGCCGCGATCCGGCGGACCTCGGAGATGCCGCCGGCGTGGGACACGTCGGGCTGGGCCACGGCGATGCCGGCCGGCAGCACGTCGCGGAAGTCCCAGCGGGAGAACAGCCGCTCGCCCACCGCAATCGGCACCGTGGTCTGCTGGACCAGGTGCCGCAGGTCGCGGGAGAACTCCGGCAGCACCGGTTCCTCCACGAACAGCGGCCGCAGCGGTTCCAGCAGCGGCAGCAGCCGCCGCGACATCGCCGTGGTCAGCCGCCCGTGGAAGTCCACCATCAGGTCCCTGTCAGCTCCGATCGCCTCCCTGACCGCGGCGATCCTGGCGACGATCGCGTCCGTGCCGGCCGGGGTGGCGATGGGCGGCAGCTGCCCAGAGGCGTTCATCTTCACGGCGGTGAAGCCCGCGGCTGCCTGCGCGCGGGCGGAGTCAGCGGCGTCGCCGGGCCGGTCCCCGCCGATCCACGCGTACATCCGCACCCGGTCCCTGACCGGGCCGCCCAGCAGCCGGTGCACGGGGGCGCCGTAAGCCTTCCCGGCGATGTCCCACAGGGCCTGGTCGATCCCGGCCACGGCGCTGGACAGGATGGGGCCGCCCCGGTAGAAACCGCCCTTGGTGAGGACCTGCCAGTGATCCTCGATCCGGAGCGGGTCCTGGCCGACCAGCCGGCCGGCCAGTTCCGCCACCGCCGCCGCCGTGGTGGCGGCGCGGCCCTCGATGACCGGCTCGCCCCAGCCGGTGATCCCCTCGTCGGTCGTCATCCGCAGGAACAGCCAGCGCGGCGGCACCAGGAACGTCTCCAGCCCGGTTATCTTCACTGTCCTCTCCCTGCCCCGCGTCACATGCGACGATCCAGAATGCACCAGGAACAGCCGGCCCGGAGGGTTCCGATGACCGCACAGACCAGCAGCGCCACGGGGCTGCGCCTGCTCGCCCACCATGACCTCGGGGGCCATGGCGACGGGATGCAGGTCCTGCGGGAGGGACCGGTCCTGTATGTCGGCCACACCGGCACCAGCGGGATGGGCACGTCCATCCTGGATGTCGCCGACCCCGAGCACCCGGTCCTGGCCTCGCAGTGGCCCGCGCCCCCGCATTCGCACACGCACAAGGTGCAGGTCGCCGGCGGGCTGCTGCTCGTGAACCACGAGAAGTTCCCCTACCGCGGCGGCCGTCCTGACGGTCATTCGGCTGGCCTGGCCGTCTACAGCCTGGCCGACCCCCTCACCCCGCGGCGGCTCGCGTTCTGGGAATCGGGCGGCCGTGGCGTGCACCGCATCGTATGGACCGGTGGCCGGTACGCTCACCTGTCCGCGACCCCGCCGGGCTTCCGCGACCGCATCTGGGTCGTGCTCGACCTGGCTGACCCGTCGCGGCCGGCCGAGGTAGCCCGGTGGTGGTGGCCCGGGCAGCGCACGGACGAGGACCCGCAGTGGCCAGCGGGCCAGCGGTACGCGGCTCACCACGCCCTGCTGGACGGCAGCCGCGCCTATCTCGGCTACGACGACGCGGGACTGGTCGTCCTGGACGTGACCGACATCTCCCGTCCCCGCCGGATCGCTCACCTCCAGTGGGACGGGGGCTCGACGCATACCTGCCTGCCGCTGCCGTCCCGCCGGCTGGTGGTGGCGACCGACGAGCAGGTGCGCGACGGGCCGGACGCCCCGCAGCGGGCGATCCGGGTGATCGACGTGTCCGGGGACCAGCCGCGGGTGCTCGCGGTCTGCCCTCATCCAGCGGCCGCGTTCGCCGGGCTGCCGATGCGGTTCGGCGCGCACAACCTGCACGAGAACCGGCCGGGGTCTTATCGCAGCGAGCGGCTGGTATTCGCCACCTACTTCAGCGCCGGGCTGCGGGTGTACGACCTCGCCGACCCCGCCCGGCCGCTGGAGGTGGCGCACTGGCTCCCGGAGCCCCCGCCCGGCCAGCCGGTCGCGCAGCTGAATGACCTGTTCGTCGACGGCGATGGGCTGATCTGGGTCACCGACCGGGTCGCCGGCGGGCTCTATCTGCTGGCGCCGGAACCGGGGCTGGCCCGGCTGATGGCGCAGTCGCGCGCGCCCGCGCCCTGAGCCGGCCTGTCACCGCGGTCACGGCCGCGGGGCCATCCCGGCCAGGCCGCCGGGATGGTTCCGCTCACTTGCCACCCGCTGCAGGGCAGCTCGCCGTGAGCTGCGGATGTGGCGCCGGGCGGCGGCCCGGGCACGGGCCGGGTCGCGGGCCAGCAGGGCCTCCACGATCTCGGCGTGCTCCCGGACCGACCGGGCGGGCCGCCCCGCGATGGCGAGGGTGGTTTCCATGCTGCGGGCCAGCATTTCCTGCAGCACCGTCTGGGTCATCGCCAGGAACCGGTTGTTCGCGAACTCGGCGATCTGGAGGTGCAGCTTCGCGTCGAGCACCCGCAGCTCGGCGGCGGCGCGGTGGCTGCGCACGCCGGCGGCGAGCGCGTCAAAGGTCTGCGCCAGTTCCTGCAGCTGCTGGTCGGTGGCAGCCGACGCGGCCCAGCCGGCGGCCGGCACCTCCAGCACTTCCCGCATTGCGAACAGCTCGTCCATGCCGACCTCGCGCAGCCGGGTGAACCGCTCCAGCGCGCGTTCACCCTCGTCCGGCGCGGCCACGAACACGCCCTTGCCGTGCCGGACGACGACCACGCCGCGCGCCTGCAGTGAGCGCAGCGCCTCCCGCACCGAGGCCCGGCTCACGCCCAGCAGCTCGCACAGCTCCCGCTCGCCGGGCAGGCGGTCGCCCGGCCGGAGCCGGTTCCCGGCGATGAACCGCTCCACCTGACCGGCGACCCGCTGGAACAGCGGCTGCCCGGAGCCCATCCAGTGCCAGCCGATGGCGTCGGCGTCGGCTGGCGGGACCGTCCCGGCAGCGGTGGCCGTCCCGGCAGGCTCTTCGGGCATGGAACGGCTCCCCGTCAGGCGCTCGGATGCAGGCGGGTCAGCGCGAACTCGCGGTGGCCGAGTACCTCGGCGCAGGTAAGCCGGCCGGTCACGGTACGGTCGATGACCTCCTCCAGCCGGTCGCCGGCCTCGGCCAGGCTGTACTCCAGTTGCAGCAGGCCGGAGACATCGACGTCGATGTGCTCGCTCATGGTCGCGACCGTGACCGGGTTCGCGGAGATCTTGATCACGGGCTCGACCGGGTGGCCCACCACATTGCCCTGGCCGGTCGGGAACAGGTGGATCACCGCGCCCGCCGCGGCCGTCACGGTGATGAACTCGGCCGCGGCGCAGGAGGTGTCCATGAAGTTCAGGCCCGCCCGGACCGGCCGCTCGGCCGGCGCGAGCGCGTCCACCACCGGGGTGACGCCGGTCTTCTCGAGGTTGCCGAGCGCCTTTTCCTCGATCGTGGACAGGCCGCCCCGGATGTTGCCCTGAGTCGGCTGCGAGCCGAGCAGGTTCGCGCCGGTCTGCTCGACCATCGCCACGTAATCGTCATAGAAGGCCTGGAACTTCTTGCGCACCTCGTCCGAGGCGCAGCGCGCCGCGATCAGGTGCTCGCCGCCGGTGAGCTCGGTGGTCTCGCCGAAGATGACGGTGCCGCCGGCGGCGATGTGGCGGTCCACCGCCTGCGACGTCGCCGGGTTCGCTCCCAGGCCGCTGGTGGTGTCGGACTCGCCGCACTTGATGCTCATCAGCAGCTCGCCCCGCTCGACCGGCACCCGGGCGATCTCGCTGGCATCCTGCAGCAACTGGCCGGCCCGCCGGGATGCGGCCGCCAGCACCTGCAGGTCGCCGTGCCGTTCGATATCGAACGAGGCAACCGGTTTGCCGGTCTCGGCGATCCCGCTGGCGATCCGCTCGGTCCAGGCGGGCTCGATGCCGATCACCACCGCCGCGGCCACGTTGGGATTCGCGCCGGTGCCGATCATCGTCCGGAAGAACAGGTCGAGGTCGGCGCCGAACTGCAGCCGTCCGTAGGGATGGGGGAGAGCCAGCGTGCCGGGAATCGCCCTGGCGACGGACTCGGCGACGGCGTTCGACAGGTCGTCCACCGGAATGATCGCCACGTGGTTGCGGATACCGACCCGGCCATCGGGCCTGCGGTAACCGGTCAGAGGCTGCTGCGCCACCGTGCGCTCCTGAGGTTGTGGGTGTGAACCAGCTCTCCGGCCGTGATGTCGCTGCGGGCCAGCCCGATGGCGACGCCGTACTCGGTCACGTGCTGGTTCTCCGCGAGGTCGGCCAGCGCAACCTTGTGACCGAGGGGGATGGCGGTCCGCACCGTGATGCTGAAACGCTGGCCGGTGTCAAGCAGGGCGCCGGCCGCCTCCCCCGGCTCCGTCTCGCGGACGGCCACCGCCACGTCGTCCCCCTGCCGGTGAACAAGGAAGGCGAGTTCCCCCGGCGGGGGAGGGGAGCCAGTTTCGGGCACATCATCCTCCGTGGTCAGACCTCTGCTGTTTACGAGCGGAACCGTAGAACCGGGCGCCCCGCCTGTCAACAGGGCCGGCCATGAGGTTCGCGAACCGCATCAGATCCGGGCAACTCATTGACACGCCCCGAGAGTCAGGGCTAGTGTCCCCGGATCATTGTGGTCAGACCTTAGACCCCGGAGCAGGCCGCTCAGGCGGCCTGGTGCGCCCGGAACGCGGAAGCCGACGAGAGCATCGGTCGACGATGAGGGAGGCGGTCACATGCCGGATATGGCCCGGGCGCCGGCCGCGTCGCCGACGGCGCGCGGCACCCCGCCGCAGGCGCCTGCCGGGGGCGGCCGGATCGGGTGCGCGAACGTCTACAAGTGGTTTCCCGGCGGGATCGTGCTCGAAGACATCGGCCTCACGGTCGAGCCCGGCCAGTTCGTGTGCATCGTGGGCCCCTCTGGCTGCGGCAAGACCACGCTGCTGCGGATGATGGCCGGCCTCACCGAGCCTGACCACGGCAGCATCGCCATCGGGGAGGACGTCGTCACCGGCCCGGACCCGCGGGTGGCGGTGGTCTTCCAGCACTTCGGCCTGTTCCCGTGGAAGAGCGTCTACCGCAACGTGGCCCTGCCCCTGCAGATCGCCCGGACGGAGCGCAGCGAGCTGGACCGCCGGGTCACCGAGGCGATCGCCACGGTCGGCCTCACCGGACACGAGCGCAAGTACCCGGCGCAGCTGTCCGGCGGCATGAAACAGCGGGCCGGGCTCGCCCGCGCGCTCGCCGCCGCGCCGGACGTGCTGCTCATGGACGAGCCGTTCGCGGCGGTGGACGCGCAGGTGCGGGAGGTGCTGCAGGAAGACCTGCTGACGCTGCGCGCCCGGCTGCGGCAGACCATCGTGTTCATCACCCACAGCATCGACGAGGCGATCACCCTGGGTGACCGGATCATCGTCATGGCCACCCGGCCCGGGCGGATCATCCGGGACCTGCCGGTGCCGATCGGCCAGCCTCGCACCGTCTCCCAGGTCCGCCGCGACCCCGCCTACGCGGGCCTGCGCGAGGAGATCTGGGATCTCCTCCGCCAGCACGCCGAGAGCCGGGCAGGTGACCAGTGACCGATCCCAGCAGCCCCGCCCCCGCGGCCGGATCCCCGCCTGCCGCCGCCTCCCCGGCCCCGGCGGGGGCCGGAGCCTCCGGCCAGGCCACCGAGGCGATCGAAGCGGCCATCGCGGAGCGCCGCCGCCGCCGCACCCGCCGGGACCGCTGGGTCTACCTGTCGATCCGGATCATCTCCCTGGCCATCGTGCTCGGCGCCTGGCAGTACTACGGCCT
>JAIRTY010000570.1 GCA_031254715.1 Nocardiopsaceae bacterium
GGCGCGGCGCGGCGATTTCACGGTGGACCTGCCGCTGCACCCGATGCACGGCACGGTCGGGGTCGCGCCCGCCAGCCTGGAGGTGCGCAGCGCGCTGGTACCTGACGCGTTCGGCGGCAACATGGACACGCCGGAGATGCGGGCCGGGGTGACCTGCTACCTCGGGGTCAACGTGGCGGGCGGGCTGCTGTCGCTCGGCGACGGGCACGCCCGCCAGGGCGAGGGCGAGACCTGCGGGGTGGCGGTCGAGTGCGCGATGAACACGGTGCTGGCGGTGGACCTGATCAAGGGCAGGCCGTGCCCGTGGCCGAGGCTGGAATCGGCGACCCACATCATGACGGCGGGCTCGGCGCGGCCGCTGGAGGACGCGTTCCGGATCGCCCAGCTCGACCTGGTGCAGTGGCTGGAGTCTGATTTCGGGCTGGACCCGCTGGACGGCTACCAGCTGATCACGCAGGCGGTGGAGGCGCCGCTGGCCAACGTCTGCGACCCGAACTACACCAGCGTGGCCAAGCTGGCCAAGGCCTACCTGCCGCCGGGGGACCCGATGGACGGCGCCCACGCCAGGCTGGCCGGGCGGGCCGCGGAGTACGGCGGCTGACCGGTCCGGCAACCGGGCGGCGGCTGGCTAGCCGGATCGCTCGCTGTCCAGGTCCTGCAGCTGGCGCTGGTCGTAACGTTCCCCCGCCACCGCGCCCGCCGGCACTGCCGCCTCGATCGCCGCCAGCTCGTCCGGCGACAGCGTCAGGTCGAGCCCGGCGACCGCCTCGGCCAGCCTGTCCCGCCGTTTCGTCCCTATCAGCGGAACGATGTCGGTGCCCCGGGAGCACACCCACGCGAAGGCGAGCTGGGCGGCTGTGACCCCCTTCTGCCTCGCTACCTCGTCCAGCGCGTTCACCAGCGCGAGGTTCCTGGTCAGGTTCTCGCCGCGGAACCGGGGGAACCGGCCGCGCTGGTCCCCGGGGCCGCCGGGGCGCGCGGTGGCCGGGTTGAGCAGCCCTCGCGACAGCACGCCGTAGGCGGTCACCCCCATGCCCAGCTCCCGCACCGCTGGCAGGATCTGCGCCTCGATGCCGCGGCTCATCAGCGAGTACTCGATCTGCAGCGCCGTCACGGGCCGGGCCGCGTTCGCCCGCCTGATGGTCTCGGCGCCCATCTCGGACAGGCCGATATAGCGGACATACCCGGCGTCCGCCAGCTCGCCGATCGCGCCGACAGTCTCCTCGATCGGCACCGTGGGGTCCAGCCGGGCCGGCTGGTACAGGTCGACGTAGTCGGTGCCGAGCCGGCGCAGCGAGTAGGCCAGGGACGTCTTCACCGCCGCCGGGCTGGCGTCGTACCCGACGAAGTTGCCCGCGGGGTCCCGCTGCCCGCCGAACTTGACCTGGATGAACACGCTGTCCCTCGGGACCGGCTGGAGCGCCCGGGCCAGCAGCATCTCGTTGTGGCCCATGCCGTAGAAGTCGCCGGTGTCGAGCAGGGTGATGCCGGCGTCGATCGCTGCCCGGATGGTGGCGATGCTCTCGTCGTCATCAGCCTGGCCGTACAGCCATGACATGCCCATCAGGCCCAGCCCGGCCCGGGAGACGGCGGGCCCGCCGCGTCCCAGCGTGGTTGCCTGCATGGTGTTCCCCTCCGCTAGCTCCGCCAGATGCCGGTGACCGGGCGCGCCGTGGCGGCCTTCCCGTCCGGGCGGAGCCGGTAGGCGTCCTCGATGGTCCGCAGCACACCGTAGTGGGTGACCGGCTGCCGGTAGCGGCCCGGCCTCACCTGCTGCCCGAGGAAGATCGTCGGAATGTGATTGCCCTGGCTGCCGGAATCCTCGTCCCAGGTGAGGATCAGCAGGCTGCGATGGGTCATGGCCCACCGGGCATACCCGGCCAGGTGCCGCCGCAACCACTGGTCGCCGGTGACCACGGGGCAGTTGTGCATGTCGTCGCAGAGGTCGGGGATGACGAACGACACCGTCGGCAGGCGGGCGTAACCGCCGGCGCCGAAGTCCCGGAACGGCTTGTTCAGGGCGGCCGGGACGTTGCTGAAGTCAGCCCATGGCACGTGCTTGCGTGCATACAAGCCGGCCCCGCAGACCGGCGAGCCGGCCCGGGGCAGGCCCTCTGAGTAGCCGGCGAAGGTGCGATGGGCCGCGAGCAGGCCGGTGGCGAGGTTGGGGGCGGTGAAACTGACCGGGCAGGCGTCGCTGGTCACCCCGTACGTGCTGCCCGAGAACAGGGCCAGGTAGTTCGGCTCGCTGGGGTGGGTCACCGCGTACGAGCGGGTAAGCAGCGCTCCCTGCCGTGCCAGCGTGTTGATGAACGGCGCGGCCGGGCTCCCGATCACGTCGCCGTAGCCGTGGTTCTCCATCACCACGACCACGGTGCGGGCCGGAACCGGGATTCTCCCTGGCTGACTGCCGGGCGGCGAGACGGAGGCGGGTGCAGGGCCGGTGTTGCTCGCCGGGGCGGTCTGGCTAGCGGGATCGGGCTGGCTGGCCGGGCTGGCGGTGCGGCTTCCCTGGCTGGTGCGGCTTACCTGCCCAGGGTGGCCGGCGGGAACTGCTCCGCAGCCGGCCATGAGCGCTACGGCGGCAGCTCCCCCGGCCGCCATGCGCAGCAGCCGCAGCGTCAGGCTGCGCACTCCCGGCAGACCAGCTGCCCGTTCCGCTCTTCAGCAAGCTGGCTGCGGTGGTGTACGAGAAAGCAACGTGAACAGGTGAACTCGTCCGCCTGCCGCGGTATCACCCGGAACGACAGCTCCTCGTTCGAAAGGTCAGCCCCCGGCAATTCCAGCGACTCCGCGACGTCATCGGGATCGATGTCAATCGCGGTCGAGGACTTGTCCATCCGGCGCGCCTGCAGCTCCTGCAGGCTGTCCTCGGTAAGTTCCTCGTCGCTCTTCCGTGGGCTGTCATAGTCGGTTGCCATCTGGGTCCTGCACCCCCTCCATCGTTATGCGCGCCGCTGCGCCCCGGTGTAACGCTCAGCGGGCCCTGGTTGTGCCCGATTCCGGCGGGGAATTCTGTCACGTCCAGGCGCCGGGTACACGTAACGCCTCGCGCCCGGCCCCGCGTGTCCCCCGCCGGGGCTGGTCACGGCAGCCAGATACCTGCCCACAGCAGCACGAAGTTCCCCCGATGACGGCAGTTAACCTGCGACTAGTGCATATGGTACGAACCGGGTTAGGTGTGCTGACCGGGTCACGCGGTCCGGTCTGCAGGCCCCCCGGGGGAGTCTGAATGCCATCTGTCGTGCCCCTCAAGCCGGACGACCCTCGCCGCGTCGGCAGGTACCGGCTCACCGGCCGGGTCGAAGACGTGCTCGATACTTATGACATTCCGGACATCTTTCTGGCCCGGGCCGCCGACGGCGGCCCCGTGACCCTCACCGTGCTGGCGGCCGAGCGGGCGGCGAACACGGCGGCCGCAGACAGGTTCACGGCCGAGGCGAGGGCCGCCAGGCAGGTCGCGCCCTTCTGCGCGGCGCGGGTGCTTGACGCCGGGATCGACAGCTCCGGCCCCTACCTGGTCACTGAGTACGTGCCGGGCCCCTCGCTCGGGGAGGTGGCGGAGGACGACGGCAGGCTGCCGGCCGATGTGCTGGTGCCGCTGGCGATCGGCGCCGCGACCGGCCTGGCCGCGATCCACGACGCCGGCCTGGTTCACGGCTCGTTCGGTCCCGATCATGTCGTGCTGGGCCCGGACGGCCCCCGGGTGATCCTGTTCAGCATCACCCCGCCGTACGGCAGCGCCACGCCAGCAGCCGACATGCTCGCCTGGGCCCAGACCGTGCTGTTCGCGGCCCTGGGCCGGCGCGCGACCGGTCCGCGGGACCTGGCCAGGCTGCCGGAGCCGCTGCAGGCCACGGTGGCCGCCTGCGTGGCCCCGGACCCGGCCGCCCGGCCCGCCGCCCGGGCGGTGCTGGCCG
>JAIRTY010000582.1 GCA_031254715.1 Nocardiopsaceae bacterium
CCCGGGTCGACATACTCGACCAGTTGTATGCGCACTTGCGGCGGTGCGACCGCGTCTGCGACGGCCGGCCGTTCACCGAGCATCGCGGTCCTGGCGGCTGGGAGCCTGCTGGCCGAGCCGCTGCCGCTGGGCTGGCGCCTGCAGTCGGCCATGACTGCGAGGAGGCCGGGTGCAGACCGCACGAGTGCCGCCCGATGGCCGCGAGCACGATCCGGCTCATCCATGACAGCATCGCCTGCGCTTACGACTTCGCGGTCAAGAGGGGCTGGGCGGACAGGAACCCGGCCGATCGCGCAAGCCCGCCTGGGCTGACCACTGGCGAGCCTGGAACTGCGGATGCCGGGCAGGCCGCCGCGCTGCTGGAGGCGGTGTGGGAGCAGGACCCTGGGTTCGGGACGTTCCTGAGGCTGGCGATTGTCACTGGTGCCCGTCGCGGCGAACTGGTCACGCTTCGCTGGAGCGACATCTCATGGCAGACGCGTGGCGTGCTGATCGAGCGCAGTTACGTTTCCCGGCCCAGCCGGAGGGCCATCACCGAGCTCAAGCCCAGCCGGAAGCGGCGTTTGCCGCTTGATCCTGCGACGGCCAAGATCCTCCTTGCCCACCGTAAGCGCCAGGAGCAGATCTGCAACGTGATGGATGTTCCGTTCCGCTCGGACGGCTACTTGTTCGCCCGCGACGGGCTCGGCGAGGAGCCTTGGCCGCCCGACTCGGTCACCCGGCAGCTCGGCCGCCTTCGTGTCACCCTGGGCCTTAGCTGCCGCCTGGATGACCTCGGCCGAGAGGGGAGGCAGGCGGCCGCGCCTGATGCGGGTACTCCCTTGGTTGGCCAATCAGACCGGCGCGCCGCCGAGTTGCTGGCCCGCGGCTTGCCAGGACGTGATCGTGGCACCCGGCGGTCTTGACCGGGCGGCGATGGCGGCACGCCTGCTGGGTTATCGTTGAACCGGCCACAGCAACGCTGTTCAACGGCGGTAACGCACCGCGGGTGGCGGAGGGAGATCGGCGATGGCGACGCTTCACCTGAGCGCCCAGATCTGGCGTGAGGATGATGCGTATGTCGCGCACTGCCCGGAGCTGCGGGTAACCAGCGAAGGCGACACCTTCGAGCACGCGCAGCAGATGCTGCGCGAGGCGGTGGAGCTGATGCTGGCCGACATGACCCCAGACGAGGTCGCCCGGAGGTGGCAGCCCACCGCCTGGACGGGCCCACTGGAGGTCACCGTGCCAGAGCCGCTCGGCGGGTTTCACGCCGCGTGAGCCCGCGTGCCGTCCCTCCGCTGCCAGCGCGGCGCGTGATCAAGGCGCTGCAGAAGCTTGGGTTCGAGGTGGTCAGCCAGCGTGGTAGTCACGTGAAGCTGCGCCACGAGGACGGCCGGATGGTGGTCGTTCCCGATCACGGCGGGCGGTACCTGCGCTTCGGTACCCTCATGAAGATCATCACCGAGGATGCCGAGTTGACCGTCGATCAGTTGAAGGACGCCATGTAGGACGGGCTCGGGTCCCAGCCGAGGCGTTCGCATCTTGGCGGAATCAGCGTTCCCGGAGGTACGGCAGGACGGGTGCCGGGCCGCGTATCGCGCCCGGCCTGCCTGAAGCAGGCGTTATAACCTCGGGTCAACCAGGGCCCTCAGCCCGCCCCCGAGCAGTACCCAATCGCGCCCAGCTTCGACCTGGTGTGTTGCGATCACGGCCGGGGCTGGGCTAGGTGCCACCGCAGAGCATGCGCGGCGCGGGCTGGTGATTCGACGATCTCATCGAGGCGCGGCCGGCCCGCTGAGTGCGTAACAGTTACATGCGCACCGGCCCGCTGGACTGGCGGCCGCCGGGCCGCCGAGATGCTCTGGATCGCCCGCGAGATGCTCTGGTACGGCAGCCGGACTTCGTGACCCGCGGTGACGCACCGCAGGTCAGCAGCTTATAGATCAGTCACCTTCGGAGGCAGGCTTCACTGGGTGGCGGCGCGGATGATTGCCGGGCGGTTGCCTGGTGATGGTGCGCATCGGGGTCATGTCGCCGTTGTGGTGGTACCGCAAGTCGGTGGCGTCGGTGCCGCGCTTTCCTGGGCGTCGAGGAGTTCGTCACCGTGCTCGATCGTCCAGCGTCCGAGGGCTTTCATGGGGCCGTCGATGAGGCTCTGCCCCAGGCTGGTCAGGTTGTACTCGACGCGAGGTGGCGCTTCGGCGTAGGCGCGGCGGTTGATCAGGCCGCTGGCAAGCAGGCGGTGCAACGTGTCAGTCAGGACCTTGTCGCTGATGCCGCCGATCGCGGCACGTAACTGGCTGCGCCGGCACGGTCCCAGGTGAAGGGCGGCCAGGACGACGGGATCCCATGTGTGGGCGAACAGGTCGGTGGCCGCGCGGAGGCGGCAATCGGCGATCAGCTCGTAGCAGTGGTCCTCGTGATCACTCATCTCGCCAGCCATCATCGTCTGATTGTTACGCACCGTTCCGTGCGTAACGTCTTCCTTACCGTAGCTCCCAGGCAATCACGGGCTGAGAGGGAGAGACGGTGCAGATCGGGATCCTGGGGACGGGAACGCTGGCGGCGGCGCTGGGCGAGGGCTGGGCATGTGCCGGACATGAGGTGGTAGTCGGCGGGCGCTCGCAAGTCAGGGCCGGGGAGCTTGCTGGCCGGCTGGGCCGGGGGGTGCGCGCCGGCGCGCCGCGTGAGGTGGTCACCGGGCGCGATGCGGTGCTGCTTGCCGTGTCCTGGAATGGCGTGGAGGACATGCTGCGAGCCGCGGGCGCGTCCCGCGGCTCGCTGGCGGGGACGCCGCTGATCGATCCGACCAATGCCGTCGATCACGGCGTCGGCGTGCTGCTTACCGGACACGGCGACTCGATGGCGAAGCGGATCGCCGTGCTGGCTCCAGGCGCACATGTCGTCAAGGCCTTCCACCTGTTTCCCGCCGGGCAGTGGAGCGCACCTCCTGATGAGGCACCGGTGACGGTGGCGATGTGCGGCGACGACCCCGCGGCGCTGGGGGTCGTAAGCGAGCTCGTGCGCGATGTCGGCGGGGCGCCGGTCGTGCTCGGGCCGCTGGATCGGGCCCGTCAGCTCGAGGAGGTCGCGGGTTTCGCCATCGGCCTGGCATTCGCCGGCACCGACCCCAGCTCCGCCATCCCGCGTGTCCCATCATCGCCAGCACCGCCAAACACACCAGGCGTCCCCGCATGGCGGTAGACCCTGAACGATGGCGGGCATATTTCGACGGGCTGATGGACCCGGCCGACGGGCGGTCCACGCGGGCAGAGCCGCGGCGGCACGCCCTGACCTGGTGCTGGGGCTGATGTCAGCAGTGCTGGTCGTGGAAGAGAGCGGCGACCTGAAGAAGGGCAGCCGCACTGTGGCGGAGCAGCGCCAGTACACCGGCACGGCGGATGCGGGAGCGCCGTCCCGGCCTGGCAGCGGTCCCTGCTGATCCGCCGCAACAACACCACTGGAGAGCTGGCCTATTACCGCTGCTACGCCCCCGCCCCGCGTCCCTGGCCGTCCTGGTCTGCGTTGCAGGGCGCCGCTGGACGGTCGAGGAATCCTTTCAGGCCGGCATGGGCCTGGCCGGGCTCGACCAGCACCAGGTCCGCCGATGGAACTCCTGGCACAGATGGACCACCCTGGCCATGCTCGCCAGCGCCTTCCTGGCCGTCCTCGCCGCCGCCGAGCGCCGTCGGCCACCGCCCGACGGCATTATCCCGCCAACCAGCAGCGGGATCCACCACCTGCTCAGCGTCCTGCCCGGCCAGCCGGCGCCCGGACGCAAGCACCGCCTGCACCGGTCAGCATGGCGGCGACGGTACCAGCACGCGCCAGGACCAGCCGCTGCCAAAAGGCGCCCGAAGGTGAAGATCACGTTCTACGGCTGCCGTACCGGATCGTCCGCAAGATATGACCTCTAGCGGGCGAGCGGATCCGTCATTCCTTCACCGCGCCCTCTCCGGTGCGCATGATGTATTTCTGGAACACGAAGAACACGGCCGCCACCGGGACGGTCATGGCCATCGCGGCGGCGAGTTGCAGTGGGTACTGGAGGCCGGTGCCGAGCTGGCCGCTGACCAGGCGGCCGACGCCGGTGGTGAGCGTGTCCAGCGACGGGGACTGGTGGGCGATGAGGATGCCGGAGAAGTCGTTCCACGATCCCTGGAACGAGAGGATTGTCAGGGTCATCAGGGCTGGCCGTGCGATGGGCAGCACGACTGACCAGTAGGTACGGAAGATGCCGGCGCCGTCGATCTTCGCCGCTTCCTCGATGCTGGGGTGCACGGACATGAAGAACTGCCGCATGATGAACACGCCTGCGGCGTCGGTTATCAGCGGCGCGATCAGTCCCGGGTAGCTGTCGTAGATGCCGAGTTGCTTGAGCACCAGGAACTTGGGAATCAGCAGTACGACACCGGGCACGGCCATGACGGCGATGATGGTGGAGAAGACCGCGCCGCGGCCGCGGAACCTCAGGCGGGCGAGGGCGTACCCGGCCATCGAGTCGAACAGCAGCCGGCCTGCGGTGACGAGCACCGCTACCACCACTGAGTTCGCGAGCCAGCGCAGGAAGTCGGCTTGCCCTAGTTCGTTGAAGGCGGTCAGCACCCAGTGCGATGGGACGGGGTTGAGCGGGTGCGCGGTGGCGTCAGGATCCGTCTTGAATGCGGTGCCGACGCTCAGCAGGAACGGATAGATGTACGCCACCGCGCAGCCGGTGAGCACCAGGTACAGCAGCGTCCGCTGGGCCAGCCTGCGGGTGCGGCGGCTCATGTGGCGCCCCTGTCCCTGAGCATGAGCCGCTGCAGGATCGTGAATATGACGATGATCGCGAACAAGATGAATGAGATGGCTGCGCCCTGTCCCCACTGCTGGTTTCCGAAGGACTCGACGTATGACAGGTAAGCCGGCGTGAGCGTCGTCCCGGCGGGGTTGCCCTGGCTCATCAGGTAGATCTGGTCGAACACCTGCCAGGTGCCGATCAGGCCGAGCGTGAGCACGAGGAACAGGGTGGGCCTGAGCATCGGGAGGATTACCCGCCGCAATCGCTGCCAGGCGTTCGCGCCGTCCACGATTGCGGCTTCCTCCAGCTCGGCCGGGATCGCGTAGATGGCAGGCAGGAAGATCAGCATGAATGTCCCCGAGGTTGTCCAGACGGCCAGCGTGATGATCGCGATCATGGCGACGCTGGGGCCCGCCAGCCACTCCCACCAGGGCATCCCGAGGAGACCGTGGTCGGCCAGCGCGGCGGGCGGCTGGGTGACGCCGAGGCCGCTGTAGACCAGGTGCAGCACGCCGGACGGGTTGTCGAACCAGTCCGGGCCGTGCGCGCCGAGGTAGCCGATCACAGCGTTGACTACTCCGGCGTTGCCGAAAACGAAAAGGAACATGATGGAGATGGCGACCGAGCTGGTGATCGAGGGGAAGTAGTAGGCGGTGCGGAAGAACCCTCGCCCGGCCAGGCGCTTCCTGCTCACTGCGAGCGCCAGGCCGAGCGAGAGTACCGTCTGCAGCGGCACGACGAGAATGACGTAGTACAGGTTGTTGCGCAGGCTCTCGCCGAGTTGCTGCTGGGCGAGGCCGGGCTCGGTCAGCAGCGCCGCGTAGTTCCGCATTCCGACGGAGCTCACGCCGCTGGCGAATGGGCTGCCGATCCCGGTCCAGTTGCTCAGGCTGACCCAGGCGGCCATCGCGATTGGCGCGACCAGGAACACCAGCAGCAGCGCGATGGCAGGCACGGTCATCAGCCAGCCTGCCGCCGCCTCCTGCCGCCGGAGCGAGCCGCGCCGCGGCAGCAGGTTCACTTGCTGGAGTTGACGACCGCCTGCAGGTTCCGCTGCGCAGTCTTCAGGATGCTGGCAGGGTCGCTGCTGCCCAGCTGCGCCAGCGCGGAGGAGTAGGCGGAGATCGCCTGCGTCGCCCCGGCGATCGCGATGTCGGGGTGGGCGTATGACAGTTCCCGCACGAAAGCCGCGTACTGCGGGTAGGCCCGCATATAGGTCGCCTGCGCGGCCGCGCGTGACGGGATGACTCCGAACGCGGTGGAGAACTTCATTTCCTGCTGCGGGGCGGTGAGGTACTTCACGAACGCGAGCGCGCCGCCCAGGTTCTTCGAGTCCTTGGGCACGCCCCAGCAGTTGGTGAAGGAGAGCGTCGCGTGGATCCCGGTGGGTCCGGCGGGCAGCGGGTACACCTTGAACTTGATGTGCGGGTAGTCGCTCTGCAGGGTCCCGTTCTCCCAGGGGCCGGTGATGACCATGGCGGCCTTGTTCTCGCCGAACGCCTGGCCGCTGAACCCGGCGTTCAGCTGGGGCGGGAACTTCATGATGTGGCTGGCAAGCATCGACTTGACGAAGGCGAGCGCCTGCACGTTCTGCTGGCTGTCCAGCACCACGTTCCCGGCGCGGTCCTGCACGCTCCCGCCGTTCTGGTAGAGGAACATGTCGATGCCGGATTCACTGTTGTCGAGAACGAGTCCGGTCCGGCCGTGCGTGGTGAGCTTCTGTGCGTCGGCCCGGAGCTGACTCCAGTTAGCGGGCGGCGCCCCGAGGCCTGCTTGCTGCCAGTCCTGGGTGTTGACGTAGAGCGCGTCCGTGGAGACGTCCTTGGGCGCGCAGATGAACTTCCCCTGGTAGCTGAAGGTTTCCTTGAGCACGGGCGAGAAGCCCGTGGCATTCGGCATGGTGGGGGCGTACGGATCCAGCACGCCGTCCTTGGCGTAGTTCTGGAAGGTGAGCGAGTCGAGGTAGAACACGTCGGGCGGGTGGTTGCCCGCGAAGCCCTGCGCGACCTGCTGGGTGAGATTGGACGCGGGGATCACCTTGACCTTGATGCCGCTCTGCTTGGTGAATGCGGCTGCGGCGGCCTGCACGGCGGACGTCTCGGCCGGGCCGCTGGAGCCGAACATGAGGGTGAGCGGCGTCTTGTTCGGCTTCGCGCCGGCGGTGCTGCTGCTTGACGGGGAACTGAACCCGCCGTTAGACGAGCAGGCCGCGGCAAGCGCTAACACACCGGCGGAGAGCATGACTGTGGTGAGGCGTCTTCCCTTCATCGTTCTTCCTTTCGGGGGTTTTGCCGTCAGGCTGAATCGCGGCGGACGAGGCGGGGCTCGAGCAGCACCCGCCGCCGCGCGGTCGCCCTCCGGCGGCCGTTCCGGCTGGTCGTGAGCAGGCTCTCCAGTGCGTCAAGGCAGGCGTCGGCCACTTCGTCCAGCGGCTGGGCGACGCTGGTCAGGCCGACGACGGCGGCCGCGGTGGTGTCGTCGAACCCGGTCACCGCGGCGTCCCGGCCGGGTAC
Organism: Nocardiopsaceae bacterium; assembly: GCA_031254715.1. Lineage (GTDB taxonomy): Bacteria > Actinomycetota > Actinomycetes > Streptosporangiales > Streptosporangiaceae > JAIRTY01. Next base: position 7,276 of record JAIRTY010000582.1, read on the forward strand.
CCGCCCTCGTGCCGTGATCTCGTTCCACGCGCCGAGAGCGATCGTGTCGCTGACGCAGGCGAAGGCCGTGGGCGGGTCCTGGCTGTCCATCAGGGCACCGCAAGCGGTGCGTCCCTCGCTGAAGTCCTCTTGCAGCTCCATCCGCAGCCCCGCGGTCGGCAGGCCGGCCTCCCGGCACGCGGCCTCCCAGCCGGCACATCGGTCGTCGCCGACGCCGGAGCCCTTCGGCCAGCCGAGGAAGGCGATGCGCCGGTGCCCGGCCGCGATGAGATGCGCGGTAGCGGCTCGCTCGCCGCTGGCGCCGTCAACGTCGACCCAGGGATGGTTGTCCGGCCCGCCCCACGGCCTGCCGAAGGTCACGAACGGCACCCGCCGCCGATAGAGCCAGGACGTGCGCTTGTCGCCAGCGTGCGTGCCGGTCAGCACGAACGCGTCCAGCGTGTAGTCGTCGAGCAGTTCCCGGTAGGCACGTATCTCGTCGCTGTCGCTGACACCGGTGAACAGCAGGACCCGGTACCCGGAGCGCTGTGCCCGCTTGGTGACCGCGTGCAGGAACGCGTTGTGCAGCTCGCCGCGCCCTGGATGCGGGGCGGGGATGATCACGGCGATCAGGTGCGACCGCCGGGTGCGGAGTGTCTGGGCGGCCTTCAGCGGCCGGTAGCCGGTCTCCTCGATCACCGCCTCCACCCGGCGGCGAGTCTCGTCCCGCACCAGGTGGGGCGCGTTGATCACGTTGGAGACAGTCTGGTGGGACACCGCGGCGGCCCTGGCGACCGTGGCGAGCGTGGGGCGCTTGCTCTCGCCGCCCGTGTTCCTGCTTGCTCTCGCTGGCATACGCAGATCTTCTTCGATCGTTAAATATGAACGTCCAAATAGATCGTTAAAATCATTGCTACACTATGGTCTCCGTGTCAAGCACTCAGGATCACAGGATCGGGAACGGAGCGGATGGCGTTACTCGGGCAGCCGTGGCTGCATGAGCTCATGACCGTGCTGAGCGCTCCGACGGTAGCGCTCAGCGAGCACGGCGGGCAGATCCGCCCCGACGGTGCCCAGGGGGTGCTGCACGCCGACGTCCGGGTGCTGTCGCAGGCGGTGCTCGCGCTGGATGGCGCTGAGCCGGTCCCGGTCAGCGATGGCATGCTGGACTCGCAGACGGCCCGCTTTGCCGCGGTGCCCCGGGCGCTCGGCGACGGCATCGTCGACCCCACAGTGCGGGTGGAGCGCACGCGGTCGGTTACAGCCGGCGAAGTGAGCGAATCCATCCGCGTCGTCTCCTTCGCCGACTCAGGAGTCGCCACCGGGCTGACGCTCGCCGTGGCGGCAGACCTGGCGGACCTCGCCGATATCAACAGCGGCCGGACCGCCGCTGCGCCCGTGCCGCCGGAACTGACTGGCGGCGGCCTGACCTGGGGAAGAGGCCAGTTGCGGGTTACCTTGTCGGCGCCGGGTGCCAGCTTCGAGGTCAGCGCGGCGGACCCCCCGGGCGCGGTGATCCGCTGGCAGGTGCGGGTGGCGGGCCGCGGCGAGCACAAGGTGGGCTGGCGGCTGTCGGTCGCAGACCCCGAGGCGGTG